>DASQPY010000537.1:0-4616 GCA_035643735.1 Actinoallomurus sp.
TTGGTCTCCACGGCCAGCACGACGGCCACGAAGGCCAGCAGCAGCCCGATCACGGCCGAGCCAACGCCGTCCCAGACACCGTTTCCGGTGACCACGGCCAGGGCGACGCAGATGAGCGCGACCACGAGCCCGATCAGCGCCGCGAAGTCCTCCAGGATCACGACCGGCAGCTCGGGCGCCCGTGCCCGCCGGATGTAGGACACCCAGCTGTGCTTTCCCCGGGTGAGGTTGGACTCCTTGATCGCGGTGCGGAAGGAGAAGCCCTCCAGCAGGATTCCGAAGGCGAGCACGCCGAAGGCCCAGAGCGGATCCTCGATCTCGTGCGGGTTGCGGATCTTGTGCCAGCCCTCGTACAGCGAGAAGAGCGCGCCGACGGTGAACAGCACGACCGCGACGATGAAGGCGTAGAAGAAGCGCTCACGGCCGTAGCCGAACGGGTGTTTGGTCGTCTCGGCGCGTTTCGACCGGTTACGGCCGAAGATGAGCAGGCCCTGGTTGCCCGAGTCGGCGATGGAGTGCACGCCTTCGGCCATCATCGAGGCCGAGCCGGTGAAGGCGAAGGCCACGAACTTGGCGACGGCGATGCCCAGGTTGGCGGCAAGCGCCGCGACGATCGCCTTGCTCCCGCCCTCAGCACTCACGGTCGCTCCCGGTCATCACGCTGCTCACGAGATCCTCACTTTGAGTTCTTGGATGGCCGGTACGGGCGTCGGATCCGCCCCGAGGGCCAGCGCCAGGTAGACACTGGCGTAGTCGGCGTGGGCGATGAGCCCGGCGAGACGTTCGAGGGGATGCTCCCCCTGGGCGGTGAGCCGGGTCACCGGTACGCCGCGGTCGGCGGCGAGCTCGGTGGACGCCTCGCGCCTCCGGGTCACCTGCGGGTGTTCTTCGGTGTCGCGGATGATGACCAGGCGCAGGCGCGTCGTCTCCGGCTCGTCGACCCGGTCGCGGAAGAAGTCATCCTCCCCGGCGGCACCCGTCCTGGCGGCGAAGACCCCGTCGAGGGCCATCACCTGACTGTGGTTGGCTTCAGGCAGCTCGCCTGAAATAGCAGGATATTTCGCGTTAATGGCGAGCTGTGCGGCGAACCGGGCGGCCACCACGCCGGTCAGCGGCGAGGTCCCCCAGATCATCGGAATCGATCCGGCGATCTCCACCGCGGTCTGCTTGCCGGGATTGACGAACGACTCACTGGCCGGCCGGCACAGGTGGCTCATCTCCTCCAGCCGCTCGGCGGTGCGCTCGAACACCTCCGGGGGGACGTTCGCCAGGCCGAGCGCGCCCGCGGCCAGCAGCGGCGGAACGCTCAGCCCCCACAGCGCCGCACGGGTCTGCGCGGCGGGCGGCACCGGCACGAACAGCGCGGCGGACTGAACGGCCAGCTCGGCGAGCGGGGATCCGCCGGCGCCGACGCACAGCAGACGGCAGCCACGGCGTGCCGCGTCGGCCGCCGCGCCGAGCGTCTCCTCGGTCGCGCCGGAACGGGACACGACGATCACCAGATCAGCGGCGCCGACCCAGCCGGGCAGGCGGTAGCCGTGCACGCTCGTGATCGGCACCGGGCAGCCGAGGCCACAGATCGCGGCCAGCACCTCGCCCGCGATCCCGGAGCCGCCCATTCCGGCGACCACGATGGCCCGCGGCCTGCCGCCGATGGCGATCCGGTCGATCCCGGCCTCGGTGGCCAGGAGCTGTGCCTCGCGGACCTGCGCGGCCGCCGAGGCGACATGGCGCAGCATCTCGCCCGGGTCCGCCTCGGCCAGTGCCTCCGGATCATCGAGGAGACCGTGGTCGGGCTCGGGAAAACTCATCGGCGCGCCGGCCCTCCGATGTGCTCGTCGGTCATGCAGGAGTCCTGGCCTCGTCCACGAGCAGGACCGGGATGTCGTCGCGGACGGGGTAGGCGTACTTGCAGGTGCCGGTGCACACCAGCTCCTCCGCCGCGTCGTCGGACTTCAGCTCGCCATGGCAGTTGGGGCAGGCGAGGATCTCCAGCAGCCAGGAGTCGATCTTCATTCGTTTCCCTTTCGCACGATCTCGAGGACCTCGTCCCGTACGGCGCCCATCGTCTCGTCGTCAGTGGCCTCGGCGTTGAGCCGCAGCAGGGGTTCGGTGTTGGAAGCGCGGAGGTTGAACCACCAGTCGTCGTGGCCGACCGTCAGCCCGTCGAGATCGTCGACGGTCACGCCCGGCCGGCCCTCGAACTCCTCGCGCACCTGCGCCATCGCACCGTCCTGGTCGGCCACCTTGCTGTTGATCTCTCCGGAGGCGGCGTAGCGCGTGAACTCGTTCAGCAGCTCCGACAGCGGCCGCTCCTGGCCGCCGAGCGCGGCCAGGACGTGCATCGCGGCGAGCATGCCGGAGTCGGCGAACCAGAAGTCGCGGAAGTAGTAGTGACCCGAGTGCTCGCCGCCGAACATGGCGTCGGTCTCGGCCATGGTCTGCTTGATGAAGGAGTGGCCGACGCGGGTGCGCACCGGCTCCCCGCCGTGCTCACGGACGATCTCCGGGACGGCCCGCGAGGTGATCAGGTTGTGCACGATCCGGCCCGCGCCGCCGTGCTTGGCCAGCTCGCGTACGGCGACCAGCGCCGTGACGGTCGAGGGCGCCACCGGCTCGCCGCGCTCGTCCACGACGAAGCAGCGGTCCGCGTCGCCGTCGAACGCCAGACCGATGTCGGCCCCCCGCTCGCGCACCGCCGCCTGCAGGTCGACGATGTTGGCGGCCTCGATCGGGTTGGCCTCGTGGTTGGGGAAGGAGCCGTCGAGCTCGAAGTAGAGCGGGACCAGGTCGATCGGCAGGCCCTCGAACACGCTCGGGACGGTGTGCCCGCCCATGCCGTTGCCCGCGTCGACGACGACCTTCAGCGGCCGGATGCCGGACAGGTCCACGAGGGTCTTCAGGTGCCCGGCGTACCCGGACAGCAGGTCGCGCGCGCTGACGGAGCCGGCCGGACCGCCGTGGGCCGGCACGCCGCCGTCGACGAACTCGCGGATCTCGGCCAGGCCGGTGTCCTGGCCGACCGGCTTGGCGCCCGCGCGGCAGAGCTTGATGCCGTTGTACTGGGCCGGGTTGTGGCTGGCGGTGAACATCGCGCCCGGCATGTCCAGGCTGCCGCTGGCGTAGTACAGCATGTCGGTGGAGCCCAGCCCCGCCTCGACCACGTCCGCGCCCTGGGCGGTGGCGCCACGGGCGAAGGCGGCGGACAGCGGGCCGGACGAGGTACGCATGTCGTGCGCGGTCACGATCGCCGAAGCACCCGTCACGCGCACGAAGGCGGCGCCGACGGCCTCGGCGATCTCTTCGTTCAGCTCGTCGGGGACCACGCCCCGGATGTCGTACGCCTTGAAGATCTTGGTGAGGTCACTCACTCCTGGCCCCTAGCTTCGGCACGATGTCGCAACGACGTATCGAGAGCCTACCGGGGATGGGGTCAGGGCTTGCGGGGCGTGTCCGAGCGCAGGACCCGTAGGTGGCCGCGCCTGCCGACCTCGGTGCCCTGACCGACCGGCTCCTGCCGGGGGGCGATCGGCTTGGCCGCCTCGCGTACGGCGTTGGCGAGGGCCTCGAGGTCGTCGCTGCTCGGCTCGGACTCCTCGGCGGGAAGGCGGACCAGCTCCCAGCCGACGGGAGCGGTCAGCCGCTCCGCGTGCTCGGCGCACAGGTCATAGCAGTGCGGCTCGACGTACGCTGCCAGCGGGCCGAGAACAGCGGTCGAGTCGGCGTAGACGTACGTGAGCGTGTAGACAGCAGACTGCTTGCACGCGGTGCGGGAGCAGATGCGGACGGGGCTCACGACGGGAACGTATCCCCTCCCCCCGTACCGGCGCCACTATCCTCACTTCGTGTCGCCGTATTTCAGGCGCCCGCGCGCATAACGGATCTTTGTCGCGCCGGCCCTCAGTACGAGCGGAGTGGGCGTCCACGAGGCGGCAGAACCCGCCCAGCAGGGAATACACCGGTCCCGGCCGAGGATACGTCGCAGCGAGTCGCGGCCCGTCATCCCTGGGTGACCGGTCCTGTGAGGCCAGGTGTGGAGGGTTGGCAACTGTTGCTGGGTACATCAACGAATCTCACCTAATGAGCGCACGTCGGTCGTTGACGCAGTCTGATCCGGCGTACTGTCGGACCCGGTCGCTACCGTGCGGGTCGTGGAGCATCAGGATCGGTTGACCGTGATCCAGGCGTATCGGTTCGCTTTGGATCCGACCCCGCGTCAGGTCCGCGTGCTGTTGCGGCATGCTGGTGCGGCGCGCCTGGCCTACAACTGGGGCCTGGCCCGCATCAAGGCGAACCTGGATCAGCGTGCGGCGGAACGCTCCTACGGGATCGGTGAGGTGGATCTGACACCGGCGGTGGGCTGGTCGTTGTATGCGATGCGCAAGGACTGGAATCAGGTCAAGGAGCAAGTGGCGCCATGGTGGGCCGAATGCTCCAAGGAGGCCTATAACACCGGCCTGGACCAGCCGGCCCGCGCTCTGGGGAACTGGGCGGACTCCCGGAACGGTGAGCGGAAGGGCCGCCGGGTGGGTTTCCCGCGGTTCAAGTCCAGGCACAGGCACGCGCCGTCGGTGCGTTTCACCACCGGCACGATCCGGGTCGAGGACGATCGCCAT
>DASQPY010000538.1:0-6457 GCA_035643735.1 Actinoallomurus sp.
TACGCCGGGCCGGACAGCCCGCCGATGCGCGGCGCCGACCCGGCGATCGTGCTGGTGCCCGGCGTCGGCATGTTCAGCTTCGGCAAGGACAAGCAGACCGCGCGGTCGCCGGCGAGTTCTACGTCAACGCGATCAACGTCATGCGCGGCGCCGAGGCCCTGTCCTCCTACGCCCCGATCCCCGAGTCCGAGAAGTTCCGCATCGAGTACTGGGAGCTGGAGGAGGCCAAGCTCCGCCGCATGCCGAAGCCGAAGGCCCTCGCCACCCGCGTCGCGTTCGTGACCGGGGGCGGCTCGGGCATCGGCGCGGCCATCGCGCGGCGGCTCGCCGCCGAGGGCGCCTGCGTCGTCGTCGCCGACCGTGACGGCGGAGCGGCGGAGAAGGTCGCCGCCGAGATCGGCGGCTCCGCCCTGCGCGTCACGGACGTCGCTGCCGCGGTCACAGTGGACGTCACCGACGAGGAGCAGATCGCCGAGGCGCTGCGGCAGGCGGTGCTGGCGTTCGGGGGCGTCGACCTCGTCGTCAACAACGCCGGCCTGTCAGTGTCCAAGCCGCTGCTGGAGACCACCGCCGGTGACTGGGACCTGCAGCACGACGTCATGGCACGCGGATCCTTCCTGGTCTCCCGTGAGGCCGCGCGCGTCATGATCGAGCAGGGCATGGGCGGTGACATCGTCTACATCTCCTCCAAGAACGCCGTGTTCGCCGGCCCGAACAACGTCGCGTACGGCGCGGCAAAGGCCGACCAAGCGCACCAGGTCCGGCTTCTCGCCGCCGAGCTGGGCGAGCAGGGCATCCGTGTCAACGGCATCAACCCCGACGGCGTCGTCCGCGGGTCCGGCATCTTCGCCGGCGGCTGGGGCGCCAAGCGCGCCGCGGTGTACGGCGTGCCCGAGGAGAAGCTCGGCGAGTTCTACGCCCAGCGCACGCTGCTCAAGCGCGAGGTGCTGCCCGAGCACGTCGCGAACGCCGTCTTCGCCCTCACCGGCGGGGACCTGACCCACACGACCGGTCTGCACATCCCGGTGGACGCGGGAGTGGCGGCGGCCTTCCTTCGCTGAGACCGCCACGTGGCCACCGGCCGGAGCGGCGCGCTGCCACGCGCCGCGTTCCAGGCGGCCGGTGGCCACATTCGGGGCCGCCCCTTCTACAGCAGAACCCCGAGAAAGGAACAACGATGCGACCAGGGCTAATGTTCCGGCGACGACCGTCGCGCGTCTTCGCCTGTCTCCTGCTCGGCGCCACCACGGCGGTGGCCACCATGTCACCCGCCGGGGCCGAGGATGCGGGCGCACTGGCCGGCTCCCGGCCGGTGCGGGCCGGCGACGCGCTCGCGGCGCTGCCCGCCTCTGACTGGCGGCACTACGTGCAGGCTCCTCCCAGCCGCGACGTGCGGCCGGTGCGTGTCGTCTCCGCCACGGGCGACGTGACCAACCCGCGGGGCGCTCTCGGCCCGGGCGTCGCCACCCTCAAGCGCCAGGCGCC
This sequence comes from Actinoallomurus sp., assembly GCA_035643735.1. Classification (GTDB taxonomy): domain Bacteria; phylum Actinomycetota; class Actinomycetes; order Streptosporangiales; family Streptosporangiaceae; genus Actinoallomurus. Next base: position 1,486 of record DASQPY010000538.1, read on the forward strand.
GACGCCACCGCCGAGCTGGCCGTCCGGCACGACAAGCACGGCGTCCTCGTACCACGACCCCAACAACGGGAATGACGGACGGCCCACCACCTACGTGCCCGGAAACGCCATCGACGGCGACACCGCCACGTTCTGGAACGACGCCATGCCCGACAGCTATCCGGCGTGGCTGCAGATCACCAGCCCGGCGCCCGTGAAACTTCCGGGCATCACCGTCCGCTCCAACTCCGACGGCGTCCCGGTGGACTTCACCGTGTCGACCTGGAACGGCTCGGACTGGACCACCCAGGCCACGGTGACCGGCAACGCGCAGATCCAGCGCGCCGTGACGTTCGCCCAGCCGGTCACGACCGACCAGGTGCGAATCACCGTCACCAAGGACCAGTCCAGCTCCCGGGGTGACTACACCCGGATCAACGAGGTCTGGCCCGGCATCGTCACCGACCCCCCGGAGGCCAGCGTCACCCTCGACTTCGGCAAGGTCGTCGCCGGTTACCCGAAGATCGGTTTCGCCGGCGCGTCTGCCGACCATCCCGGCGTGCGGCTCTCCTTCTCCGAGACCACGCAGTACCTCACCGACCGGTCGGACTTCGCCCGCTCCGACTTCTCGGGAGGGCCGGGAACCGACCAGTACGCCGTGCCCCAGCAGCCCGTCACCTGGACCGACACCAAGGGGTGCCAGAGCGGCACACGGGTGTGCTCGGACGGTCTGCACGGCTTCCGGTACGTCAAGATCAGTTTGGACGCGCTGGCCTCCGATGCCCCGGCCGCGGAGCCGTACGGCACCGTGAAGATCGACAGCGTGTCTCTCGACTTCACCCCCTACCTCGGTACACCCGGCACCTACCAGGGCTGGTTCGAGTCCTCGGACGAACAGCTCAACCAGTACTGGTACAACGCCTCCTACACCAACGAGCTGGTCACCGACACGTTCCGGTCCTCCGACGTCGACCCGCGCGGCGCCGACAGCCCGACCCTGGACGGCAAGCTGGTCCTGCACGACGGCGCCAAGCGTGACCGTGACCCCTACGTCGGCGACGTCGCAGTGTCGGGCCGCACCGACTACCTCACCCACGCCGTCCCGGCGGCCGCCCGCAACGTTCTCGCCGACCTGGCCGACCACCAACGCGCCGACGGCTGGATCCCCCCGGCGTCGATCTCGAACTACACCCTCCCGCTGTTCGACTACCCGCTGTGGTGGGTGACCTCCAGCTGGGACTACGTCCTCTACACCGGCGACACCGGATATGCCGGCACCTACTACCCGAACCTGGTGAAGGCGCTCGACGTCTGGTACCCGTCGGTCACCGACTCCCACGGTCTGCTCTCCAAGGGGCTGAACGGCACCGGCGGCTACGGCGACTACGCGTTCCTGCCACGCACGGGCGAGGTCACCTACTACAACGCGCTGTACGTCCAGGCGCTCAAGGACGCGGCCGCCATGGCCCGCTCCCTCGGTCACGACGCGGACGCCGATCGCTGGCAGCAGCGCGCACAGACCGTCGCGAACGCCATCAACACCTACCTCTGGGACGCGAAAGCCGGTGCCTACCTGGACTCGGCGACCGGCGCCGTACGCCACGGGCAGGACGGCAACGGCCTCGCGATCCTCGCCGGCGTCACGTCGCCGGCGCAGTCCGGGTCGGTACTGAGTCATCTGGCCCGGACCACCGCGCAGCCCTACGGCAACGCTTTCATGGACAACGACACGCTCGTCTCCGACGGCGCCCAGCGGGTGTACGCGTTCACGTCGTACCCGGAGATCCAGGCGCGCTTCCTGTCCGGGCAGGCCGACTCCGCGATCGATGAGATCAAGCGCCTCTACGGCTGGATGACCGACCATGGCCCCGGCATCACCGACTGGGAGGGTATCGGCGCCGGCGGCTCGATGTACGAGGGCGCCTACACGTCGGCGGCGCACGGCTGGTCGACGGGCGTTCTGCCCGCGCTCACCAACGACCTGCTCGGCGCCACACCCACCGGGCCCGGCTTCGCCACCTGGAGCGTCCAACCGCATCCCGGCTCGGTGACCTGGGCACGCGGGCAGCTGCCCACCCCGCACGGCCCGCTGAAAGTGAACTGGGTCCATGGCCGCGGGCAGGGCGCCTTCACCCTCGCCATCACCGCGCCCGCCGGCACATCCGGCGACGTGGCGGTGCCGACCGGCGGTGAAAAGGTCGTGGTGCGCGTCGACGGCAGGGTCGTCTGGAGCGGCACGGACGCGCTCGCCTACCAGGCGACCGACGAGGGCGGCTACGTCACCCTGCACGGCGTCCCCGCCGGTTCGCACACCGTCACCGCGACGGTCTTCGGCAAGTGATCCCAGGGAGGACACCAATGAGATCGTCGTACATCCTGACCGCGCTCGCCCTGGGCGCGACGAGTGCGCTGACCGCGATCCCGGCCGGCGCGGACGACTCGCCGGGGCTTCCGGCGCTGTCCCAGGCCGACCGCTACATCATGGCTCCCGCCTCCCGCACCGTTCAGCCCGTGCGGGTCGGCGAGGCCTACGCGACAGACGCGGACTACGCGACGGCGGAGTCGCCGGCCTCCGAGGACGCTCATGACCTGCAGGCCGACTCCTCGAGTGGCACCGCGAAGGTCGACGGTGTGACCGTCCGGCAGGCGGGCCCGGCCGGTGCCGCGTTCGGTTACCGGCTGCGCGTCCCGCACGGGCACGCCGTACGGCTGCGTGTCGAGGAGGCCGGCAGCGCGACCGCCCACTATGACGTGCTGGTCAACGGCCAGGTCGTGTACGAGCGGAAGCCCGACGGTGCCCAGGCCGGGACCTGGAGCGGTCTCGCCGGGCTGGTGCACTACGAGGTGCCGGTGCCGGCGAAACTCGTCGGCTCCGCCGGCGACATCCGGGTGACGTTCCGCAACGCGGACACGCCCGGTCCCGGTGCGCGCGTGCACGCCATCTGGACACTCGCCGGCGGAGGACCGGCCACGGCCCCGTACGGCGGCACCGTGACCGACCCGTCCGGCGCGCTGCGCGGCGGCATCACCACGCTGCGTGCGCAGACCTACGCGCGGCCGTACGTCATTTACGACTTCGGCAAGGAGGTCGGTGGTCAGGTACGGCTGAACGTCCGCGCGGCGACCGGCACGCCACGGATCGGGCTGGCCTTCAGCGAGAGCCCGGAGTACCTCACCACCGCTTCGGACTACAGCCAGGACCCAACGGGCATCGCGACCGAGACGCACTACCTCACCGCCACGAAGGGCGACCTCACCGACCCGGTGATCCGCGGCGGCTTCCGCTACCTCATGGTGTTCCTCGCCGACCCCGGTGAGGTGCGCCTGTCCGATCTGCGGCTGAACTTCACCGCCGACCCGGCGAACCCGGCACCGAACCGCTACCAGGGCGCCTTCCTGTCGAGCGATGACACGCTGAACCGGCTCTGGTACTCCGGCGCGTACACCGTGCAGATGGCCACGATCGACCCGAAGACCGGGCGACCCTATCCGGGACAGGCCGGGCCGGTCCGCAATGACGCGATCATCGGTGACGGCCCGAGCGTGATCAGCGACGGCGCCAAGCGGGACCGCATGATCTGGGGCGGCGACAACGCCGTCTCGGACACGGTGTCCTACCTCACGACCGGCCAGAGCGGCCCGGCGGCGGACTCGGTCGCCTTCATGGCCAAGGGCCAGGCCGCGAGTGGTCAGATCCCCGGCCTGTTCCTGACCGACAAGCTCGGTTACAACCTCGGCTGGGGCGAGTACGCGGCCTGGTGGGTGCACAACTACTGGACGCACTACCTGTACACCGGCGACCGCGCCTTCCTCGACCAGTGGTATCCCGCGATGAAGAAGGACATCGCCTGGCTGGCGTCCAGAGTCGGCGACGACGGGTTGCTCGACATGACGGGTGTGGGCGGCACCTGGGGCTACGGCAATGACAAGAAGGGCACCTACACGAGCTCGCTCTACGTCCACGTGCTCGGGATGGCGGCCCAGGCCGCTGAGGCGAAAGGCGAGCCGGACGTCGCGCGGACCTATCGCGACGATGCCGCCCGCACCGCGAACGCGATCAACGACACGCTCTGGGACCCGTCCGCCGGAGCCTACAAGGTGAGCGTGGCCGATGCCTCCCACCCGCAGGACGGCAACGCCATGGCCGTCGTGGCCGGGGTCGCGACCGGCGACCGCGCGCGGTCGGTGCTGCACTTCTTCTCCGGAAAGCTGGCCGGTGACCACGGTGACCTCACCGTCGACGCGGCCGGCGGCGTGGTGCCGCAGTACGTGAGCCCGTTCGTCTCCTACCAGGCGCTGTTGGCCTACACCGCAGGGGGCGACACGACGGGCGCGCGGTCGCTGCTGGATCGCACGTGGGCGCCGATGCTCGACCGTGACCAGCCCGGCACGCTGTGGGAGAACGTCTCACCGGCCGGCGCTCCGCAGCTCGGCGCGTACACCAGCCTGTCGCACGGCTGGGCGACCGGGCCGACCGCGTTCCTGACCAACCAGGTCCTCGGCGTCACACCGACCTCGGGCGGCTTCCAGACCTTCAGCGTGCTGCCGCACCCCACCCCGGGGCTGAACTGGGCGGAGGGCCGAGTGCCCACGCCGAAGGGGGCGATCACGGCCGCCTGGCGACGTGACGGGAGCGTATTCACCCTCCGGGTCACCGCACCGGCCGGCACCACCGCCACCGCAGGCGTCCTGGCCGCCGACACCAACGAGCTGCGCGTCGACGGCACGATCGTCTGGCGCGCCGGCACGGCGTCGCGCGACGGCGTCGTGGTCCGTGACGGTCTGATCCAGGTGCCCGGTCTCACTGGCACCTCCACACTCACAGCGAAGGGCCAGTGATGATCAAGATCGGCGTCGCGACAATGACGCTGCTCGTCGCCATGGCGGCGCCCGGGCAGGCGTCCACCCCGGTCGCCGGAAAGAGTGGCCCCTGGAGTGATCCGTCCTACACGCCCCGGCCCGGTGACTGGCGGCCCTACGTCCTGGCCCCCGG
>DASQPY010000539.1:0-5932 GCA_035643735.1 Actinoallomurus sp.
TGCTGTGCCTCGTCCCGGCGGGTCGCCGCACCGCCCGATCGGGAGTAGGGCACCACGGTCGGCGAGGCCCAGCCGGCGGTCGTCTCCTCCGGCCTCGGCTGAGGGGCGCCGGTCTCGGGCCCCCGCAAGGATGCGACGACCACCGAGGCGCTCGGCGGCCGCCCCGCGGGGTCCTTGGCCAGCAGGCCCAAGGTCAGCCGCTCAACATGCTCCGGTACGTCGGGTCGCCGCGACCGCGGAGGCACCGGGGCTTCGCTGAAGTGCTTGTACATGATCGCTGCGGGATTGGTCACCGCCTCGAACGGCGGCGCCCCGACGAGCAGCTCGTACAGCACGCAGCCCAGCGAGTACAGGTCAGACCGGGCATCGAGCTGCTCTGCCCGGAATTGCTCGGGCGCCATGTACAGGGGCGTGCCGACGAAATTGCCCGAGGCGGTGAGCTGCGTCGCGTCGCCGAGACGGGCAATGCCGAAATCGCAGAGCTTCACCCGGCCGTCATCCAGCAGGAACAGGTTGGCCGGTTTGATATCGCGGTGAACGATGCCACGCGAGTGGGCCGCGGCCAGTGCGTCGGCCGCCTGTGCGATCAGCGAGACCGCCAGCTCGATCGGCACCCCGTGAGGTGACTGGTTGAGAACGGTCCGGAGATCCCGGCCCGTGAGCAGCTCCATCACCAGGAAGACCAGCTCCTCCTGCCCGTCCCGGTGTTCGTCGATGTCGAACGTCACCGTGATGCCCGGGTGCTGGAGTCCCGCGGTGGTCTCCGCCTCGCGGCGGAAGCGTTCGACCGCCGACTGATCCGCCGCCATGTCGGCGGGCAGGATCTTGATTGCGACCGGCCGCCGTAGCCGCAGGTCGACCCCGCGCCAGACGTCCCCCATGCCGCCCGCGCCGATCTGCTCCTCCAAGCGGTAGCGGCCGCCGAGCTCCAGCCCCTGCTCAATTCTCGCCCTACTGCGCACGGTCGGCCCCCGGCGGTTGCAATGCCATATGTTCGGAGTTCGCAGGACATTTCACCAGAACAAGAACGCCATCGCATCTACCTTTGACGACAACGGACTTCGGCTCATTTTTCGGTCAACTATTTGGGAGGGATCGATGGCCGCTCGTACAACGCCTCCGTTCCGCGCCGATCACGTCGGGAGCCTGCTCCGCCCCCCTGAACTGCTGCGGGCCCGTGACGACTTCGCCGCGGAAAGGGTCACCGCCGAGGAGCTGCGGGCCGCCGAGGACGAGGCGATCCGCTCGGTGGTGGCGATGCAGGAGGAGGTCGGCCTGCGGTCGGCGACGGACGGGGAGTTCCGGCGTACCTCCTGGCACATGGACTTCATCTACCGGCTCGGCGGCATCGACCCGGCCTCGGAGCAGCTCAAGGTCCACTTCCGCAACGAGGCCGGCGACCTCGACTTCATGTCGGCCGCCCTGAAGGTCCACGGGAAGGTGCGGCTCGAAGAGACGATCTTCGGCGACGACTTCCGCGCGCTGCGGGGCTTCGTCACGAAGAACACTCCGAAGCTGACCATCCCCTCCCCCAGCATGGTCCACTACCGCGGCGGCCCGGCCTCGATCGACCCGGCGGTCTACCCGGACGTCGAGGAGTTCTGGTCCGACCTGAGCGCCGCGTACGCCGAGGAGGTACGCCGGATCGGCGAAATGGGCTGCACGTACCTGCAGTTCGACGACACCAGCCTCGCGTACCTGAACGACCCGGCCCAGCGTGCCGAGATCGCGGCGCGCGGCGACGACGCCGAGCACATGCACCTGCGTTACATCAAGCAGATCAACGCCGCCCTGGCCGGGCGTCCCGAGGGCATGACGATCACCACGCACATGTGCCGGGGCAATTTCCGGTCCTCCTGGGCCGCCGAGGGCGGCTACGACTTCGTCGCCGAGGCGCTGTTCGGCGAGCTGGGCGTGGGCGGCTTCTTCCTGGAGTACGACGACGCGCGGTCGGGCGGCTTCGAGCCCCTGCGGTTCGTGCCCAAGGACAAGATGGTCGTGCTGGGCCTGGTCACCACCAAGCGGGGGAAGCTGGAGTCCAAGGACACGCTGAAGCGCCGCATCGAGGAGGCGGGCAAGTTCATCGACCTGGACCAGCTGTGCCTGTCGCCGCAGTGCGGCTTCTCCTCCACGGTGGAGGGCAACGTCCTGACGTACGAGGAGGAGGTCGCCAAGCTCCGCCTCATCGTCGAGACCGCGGCCGAGGTCTGGGGCTGATCCGACCGTCTCCGCCCGGCGCCTTTACGCAGTAAGGTGCCGAGTGGAAACACGGTCGCGGAGGTGTCGCGGCCGGTAAGTTTTCTGCCGGATAATCCGCCACAGATCCAATCGCTATGCTGGTGGGCATGACTTCCATGGCCTCCAGCCGCACCGAACCGGACCTGTCGTTCCTGCTGGACCACACCAGCCATGTCCTGCGGACCCAGATGTCGGCCGCGCTCGCCGAGATCGGGCTCACGGCACGCATGCACTGCGTGCTCGTCCACGCCATGGAGGGGGAACGCACCCAGATCCAGCTCGCCGAGATCGGCGACATGGACAAGACAACGATGGTGGTGACGGTCGACGCCCTGGAAAAGGCCGGCCTCGCCGAGCGCCGCCCTTCCAGTACGGACCGCCGGGCCCGGATCATCGCGGTCTCGGACGAGGGCGCACGTGTCGCCGAACAGAGCCAGCAGATCGTCGACCGCGTGCACGAGGAGGCACTGGCGACGCTCGACACGGCCGAGCGGGAGATCTTCCTGCGAGCCATGAACCGCCTGGCCACCGGACATCTGGCCACCCCGGCCGAGAATCCCCAGCCGGTCCGGCGGGCGCGTCAGCGCGAAAAGTAGAGCCAAGGCGGCCGCTGCGCACCACCAGCCGGCGGCCCGGCCGCTTCGTCTCGCGCTCCTCGCGATCCACAGACCATGAGCGTTGCTCGTGGGCCTTGGCCGCCTGGGTGACAAATTGTCAGATCGCCCCCTTGACGGATTGTTCAACGATTTCGTACAGTCAGGCCGTTCTCCGGTCCGTCGACGCCTAGCGACCCTGCCCCTGGCCGGAACTCCCTCCGGCCTCACCGCCCAGGAGGAACCGCCCAGGATGAGGCACCACAGCATCCGCTACCGAGCCGCCGTCGGCGTCCTCGCCGTGCTGGCCGTCCCCTTGGGTCTGGCCGCTCCGGCCTCGGCGCAGGGGAACACCGGGTCCCGGTGCGCCGGCTCCCAGGCGCCACTGTCGGTCGAGGAAAACCGGCTGAGCGCGGTCCTGCCCGACAACGACGACCCGGCCACGCCCCAGCCGGCGCCGTTCGCCCAGCAGATGATCACGGGCGGCGGGTTCCAGGACTACGGTCCGGCTCTCGCCCGGGATCTCTGCCGTACGCCGAGCCTGAAGGCCGCCACGAAACTCGTGAAGAGCAAGGGCGAGGCGCTCTGGCAGGCGGCCGTGACCCGGGCCCAGCACCGAGGCCAGGTCAAGGGCGGCCTCCCGTACAGCGACGACCGCCCGCTCTACTGGACACGCCTGCAGTCGACCGCCGATCTGCGCCGCTGGAACCCCGGCTTTCCCCTGTCCGGTACGGAACGGTCCTCGCTGATCACGACATTCGACCGTGCGTCACGGGGAATGTTCGACATCGACTTCCCCGCCGGCAAGCGCGTCAAGCGGGTCATCGTGAGCGGCTTCGACCCGTACACGCTGGACGGCGGCACCACCGGAACCGCTCCGGGGACGGTGGGCAACAACATCCGGCACGGCAACCCGTCCGGAGCCACCGCCCTCGCGCTCGACGGGACCACGTACACGACCAAGGACGGCAGGACCGCCCACATCCAGGCGTACACGCTTCCGGTCAACTATCCGGAGTTCCAGCAGGGCTACCTGGAGGACACCGTCGGGCCGTTCATGCGCCCCGGCCCCAAGCGGGTCGACGCGTCGGTCACGGTGAGCCAGGCCGGCGACTCGGTGTTCGACCTGGAGCAGTGGAACGGCCGCTACCACGGCGTCTCGCCGGGCAACGACAACGTACGGCCCTGCCCGGCGGTCAACGGGATCCCGCAGCTCGCGGTCGCCAACCATGACTGCGACTCCACGGTCGTGGACCGCTGGGGCGGGCCGACGACGTTCAACCTGACCGATCCCCCGCAGTGGACCACCACCACACTGCCGATCGCCGAGATGATCCGCGCCCGCACCGGCGCCTCGATCCCGCGGCCGCCCGGCGACGGCTGGCCCGACCCGTCAGTGGCGTTCGGGGTCGTCTGGCACACCAACTACACCGAGTTCCCCGACTGCGCCTCCCCACAGCAGGTGACCCGCAACAACCCGCCTCCGGCGGACTACCCGCCGCCGACCGCCCCGACGCCGCCCGACCCCGGCTCGTGCGCGTACAGCGGCGGGGGCGGCAACTACCTGTCCAACGAGAGCGCCTACCGCAACACACTGCTCCGTGACCGCCTGGGACTCCACATCCCGGCCGGCCACATCCACACCCCGGACATGCAGCACTTCGAAACGCCGTTCACCCCCACCGATGACACCTTCAACGCCTGGCGTCTCGCCATCGTCGCCCAGGCGAGCGACCTCATCCACGTGGTCGCCGACAACTCCTGAAATACGGCCAAGACCGCAGCGAACACGGCGGCCGCCGCACCGGTCTCCCGGCGCGGCGGCCGCCGTCGTCATCAGGGCCGGACAGCGCGCCGCCGTTTCAACGCTGCTTCGCGCGGCGGGTGGGACGATCCACGAAGGCCGTGCCGTCCTGGGCCTCGGCTGAGGGCATGTAGCCGGCCTGCCGCAGCATCTCCAGGGTCGTCGCCGGGTCGAGGGCGCTGGCGAGTACGCCCGGCGCGATGACGCGCAGCTTCAACTTCCCCAGAACGCGGACACGGACCAGTTCTTCTGCCAGCGCCGGATCTGACACCGTCAGGCAGCAGCCGGTCGCGACCACGCGTACGTCACCGTGCCGTCGTGCGACGTCGTCGATGAGGTGCCCCAGGACGTTCGGCAGATCTCCGGTGCGGGAGACGTCCGTGAGCGAGGAGGAGAGCGTCGTCGCCGAAACGCCGCGGTCGAAGGCCCGGCGTACGCTCTCCGGCGAGAAGCGCCAGATCGAGGCCGTACCCCGTGCCTCGCGGTCGGCGGCGCCGTCGAGCAACTCGCTCAGCGCGAGAGACGGAAGCCCGGTGACGATGGCGGTCAGGTCGTTCTGGAACACGACGGCGGTCGTCTCGTCGGCGAACAGCTCTTCCACGGACTCGGCCACGCGGCCTGCGGTCAGGCCGGCCGCGAGCGGGCTCGGGCGGCCATCGGCGATCACCCCGAGGGCCAGCGCCTCATCCCAGACGGTGGCGGTGAAGGGGCCGGCGTCCTCCGGTTCTTCGAAGAACAGCGGCAGGCGCCACAGCACGCCGTCGACCAGCGCTTCGGGGCCGCTGACGGTGCGTCCGGGCGGGACGGCGACGGCGGTACGGACGGCGGCCTGTCGCAGCGGCGCCGCGAAGAACTCGGCCGACTCCTGGCCGAGGCACGGCCCCGGCTTCTCCCCCTCCGGCACGAAGAGCGGCAGCCGATCCATCCGCCACCACGCGTCCAGCATCGCGCCGATCCGTTCGGGTACCGAGGCCGAGAGCCAGGCGTCGAACTCACCCGTGGGCAGCGCCACACCGCGTTCCCAGGCGATCAGGCCCGCGGCGCCGGCGACCTCCAGGAGCAGCCGCAGTGTCTCGGGCGGGCAGCCGGTGGACTTGGCAAGCCGGTTCAGCTCGCGCAGCCCGACGCCACCGGACTTGAGCGAGGTGAGCGGCTTCGCGGCACACTCGTGAAGAACCGCCTCGGTCAGCTCGACCGCGCGTGTCGCCGCGGTGGCCGCCTCTCCAGGGTGTGCGTCGGCGGCGATGGTCGTGGGACGGGGCGGGACCGGCTCGAAGGGGGCGCGGCGGTCGACGCC
>DASQPY010000540.1:0-2205 GCA_035643735.1 Actinoallomurus sp.
GAAGTCCTCGCCACCTCCGACCTGCCGGGCGGCGTCATCAACATCCTCACCGGCCACCGCACCGAACTCGCCCCCTGGCTGGCCTCGCACATGGACGTCAACGGACTTGACCTCACCGGCACCGACGGCGACCTCGCCGTCGAATGCGAACAGGCCGCCGCGGAGAACCTCAAACGCGTCCTCCGGCCGACACCCGCCGACTGGACCGTCACCCCCGGCACCACCCGAATGACGACGTTCCTGGAGACCAAGACCGTCTGGCACCCCGTCGGGATCTGACCCGACCTATTTCTCATAGCAAGCCAGGGGACACGGCGAGCGCCGTGACCCCAGCCCAGTCATCCCTAGAACAGGAGGACAGCCATGGAACCGAACGGTGTACTCGTCGTCGGCAGCATCACCGCGGACGTCACGGCGTTCAGTCAACGGCTCCCGAACCGCGGGGAGACGGTGCTCGGCGACGACTTCACCCTGGTTCTCGGCGGAAAGGGAGCCAACCAGGCCGTCGCCGCGGCCCGTGCCGGCGCGCCGACCTGGATGGCCGCGTGCGTGGGGCAGGATCCGTTCCGCGAGATCGTCCTGTCGGGTCTGCGGTCCCATGGCGTGGAGCTGAGCGAAGTCCGTACCGTCGAGGGCCGCACCGGCGTGGCGCACATCCGTGTCGACGCCTCTGGCGAGAACGACATCGTCATCACGCCCCTGGCCAACGCCGACCTCAGCACCGCCATGGTGGACGAGAGCATCCGGGCCACACAGGGCTCGGTCGGCGTGCTGCTCCTGCAACTCGAGGTCCGTTCCGAGGTCACCTGTCATGCCGCGAAGGTCGGAGCGGCGGCCGGGCTGACGGTCGTACTCGACCCGGCTCCGGCGCAGCCGCTGCCGGAGGACGTATGGCAATACGTGGACGTCGTCACGCCGAACGAGAGTGAGGCCCAGGCGCTGACCGGCGTGGAGGTCGACGGCCTCGACTCCGCCGAACGGGCGGGAGCCTGGTTCCTCGAACGCGGCGTACGGCACGCCGTCATCACGCTCGGCTCGGCCGGCGTCATGTCCGTCACGGCGGAGAGGACCCGCCACTTCCCGGCGTTCCCCGTCACTCCGGTCGACACCACCGCAGCGGGCGACGCCTTCACAGGCTTCCTCGGCGCGGGCATCGCCGCCGGCATGCATGTCGACCTCGCCATCCAGCGCGGCACGGCCGCCGGTGCCCTGGCCACCACGCGACCCGGCGCCAGCCCGTCCCTCCCGGACCCGCAGGCCGTCGAGGCACTCATCAGCTCTCTGGAAGGAGCCGCCCAGTGAGGCGAAACCGCGGGACCCTCAACGGCCAGCTCGCCCGGGTGATCTCCGAGACGGGCCACACCGATCGGCTTGTCGTCACCGACGCGGGCCTGCCCATCCCGGCGGGCGTCGAACGCGTCGACCTGGCGCTCCGGGAGAACCTGCCGCGCTTCCTCGACGTCCTCGACGCCGTACTGGATGAGGTCGCGGTCGAGGGGGTGATGCTCTCCGAGGAGATCAAGCAGGCCAGCCCCGAGATGCTCGCGCGGATCGAGGAGCGCTTCGATCGCCTGGGTGTGGCGCTGGAGTTCGTCCCGCACACCGAGTTCAAGCGGGCCACCGGCACCGCCCGTGCCGCCGTCCGGTCCGGCGAGTTCACCCCGTACGCGAACGTGCTGCTCACCGCAGGCGTCGTGTACTGATCGGGAGACTGACATGCGCATTGAACTGGCCGACGTGCACAAGTCCTTCGGCGACAACCACGTGCTGCGCGGCGTCGGGTTCCAGATCGCCCCGGGCGAGGTCGTCGCCATGGCCGGGGAGAACGGCGCCGGCAAGTCCACGATCACGCGGATCATCTCCGGCGCCCACCAGCCCGACGCCGGACGGATCCTGATCGACGGCACGCCCGTCGTACTCAAGGACCCGCAGGCGGCGATGGCCCGCGGCATCGAGGTCATCTACCAGGAGTTCCAGCAGAACCTCTTCCCGCACCTCAGCGTGGCGGAAAACATGTTCGTCCTGGACCGGGAACGCCGATTCGGCCACGTGCTCGTCGCCAAACGGCGAATGATCGAGGCGGCCGAGGGGGCACTCCGGGACCTCGACGTGCACCTCGACGTACGCAAGCCGGTCGCGAGCCTCAACGTCGCCGAGCGTCAGATGGTCGAGATCGCCAAGGCCATGACGCACGAGCCGTCCCTG
>DASQPY010000541.1:0-2621 GCA_035643735.1 Actinoallomurus sp.
TCCCGATGGCATGCGTACGCGGATCGTCCAGGATGTGGGAGACGACCAGGTAGCTGCCCGGCGCCATGGCCGCGTGCAGCCGGCCCAGAATGCCGGTGGGGTCGTTCTCGTCGGAGACGAAGTGCAGGATGGCGACGATCAGGATCGCCACCGGCCGGTCGAAGTCGATCAGGGCCCGGACCTTCGGGTCGTCCACGATCTCCTCCGGCTTCAGCAGATCGCCGTGGGTGAACACGGTGTTCTCGCCGGTGGCCAGCAGCGCCTGGCCGTGGACCACGGCGTGGGGATCGTGATCCACGTACACGACCCTGCTGTCCGGGTCGACGGCCTGCGCGACCTCGTGGACGTTCTGCCGGGTCGGCAGGCCGGATCCGATGTCGAGGAACTGGCGAATCCCCATCTCCGCGGCCAGGTAGTGCACCGCGCGTACGAGGAACGCGCGGTTGGCCAGCACCATCTCCTTCGACTCCGGCACCTCGGACATCATCTGGTCCGCCGCGGCCCGGTCGACGACGTAGTTGTCCCTGCCGCCGAGGTAGTAGTCGTACATGCGGGCGACGCTCGGCCTGCCGGTGTCGATCTGGTCGGCGAGTGACCTGTTCTCATTTGTCATGGGTGTCCGCCAGAAACTGTGTGGTGCCGTCGCCTGCAACGTTCCCGTGTCGGGCTCCGCGGCGTCGACATTGTGTAGAAGCTTGTTCTAGCAGAGTCCGTACACACCACGCGAGAAGATGTCCCGAGGACACCGCGACGCGCGCTCCTCGATCCCGCCGCGCTCTCACGGGTACGCGGTATCGACGGCGTGCATCCCGAGGCCGGGTTCGGCCGGTGGGTCTGCCACTGGCACAGCCGCACCGGTGACACCGCGGTCCAGCTCCGCTTCGACGAGCCGGTCGGCAACGCCCTCAACCACAACCTGCTGCGGGAGCTGCTGCTCTCGACCGCCCTGGTCCCGCCCGACCTGGCCGTACTCGACGGCGACCGGCGCACCATCTACGAACACCCACCGGGGTGAAACGCCGCTTATCCTGGTGCGGCCCTTCACCCCCAGACAGGATCGTGGTGTGGATCTCCCACTGACGGAGTTCGACCCGAACGACAAGGCCCTGATCACCCCGACCCCGCCGGCACTGACCGAGCCGCTGCCGGAGCGGGTCGTGATGTGCTTCTTCCCCGAGGTGGTCGGCGATCTGGTGGCCACCCACGGCGGGCGGCACATCGGTGAGTTCTCCCGCGAGATCGGGGGCCACAGGATCTATCGGCTGGTCCACGACGGGGTCCCGGTGGCCGTCTTCCACCCGGGGGTCGGTGCGCCGCTGGCCGTTCAGCACCTCGAGAGGGCGATCGCCGCGGGGGGCCGGTCCTTCGTCGCCTGTGGTGGTGCGGGGGCCGTCCAGCCCGGACTCGCGCTCGGTCACGTGGTCGTCCCGGACGCGGCCGTACGCGACGAGGGAACCTCCTACCACTACGCTCCGCCGGCGCGGATCATCCGGGTCGACCCGTCACTGGTGGAGACCGCGGTGGCCACTCTCGTCGCCCGCGGGGTTCCGTACACCACCGGCATGACCTGGACCACGGACGGCGTCTTCAGGGAGACCCCGGCCCGGGTGCGCGCCCGTCGCGACGAAGGCTGCGTCACCGTCGAGATGGAGACCGCGGCCTTCCTCGCCGTCGCCGCGTTCCGGAACGTGCGTTTCGTGCAGTACCTCTATGCCGGGGACGACCTCAGCGGTGAAGCCTGGGACCACCGCGGCTGGACCACGGCGAACGTGCGCGCCGAGCTGTTCCGGCTCGCCGTCGAGACGGCCACGGCGCTCTGACCGGACCGGGTCAGGGGCGCAGGACGGCCTTGATGACGCCGTCGGCGCGCCGGTCGAACGACCGGTACAGCGCGGGCGCGTCCCCGAGCCCGCCGTGATGGGTCACGACGGCACTCGGCCGGGCACGGCCGGACAGGAGGAGGTCACGGAGCAGGACGGTGTACCGGCGATCGTGCGTACGGCCGAAGCGGACCGACACCCCCTTGGAGAAGAAGGTGGCCCAGGGCACGGTGAGGCGGCCGTCGGCGTACCCGTGAGGAGCCGGGTGCAGGTCCTTCTCGGTGTAGACGCCGATGACCCCGATGTGGCCGGTCGGGTTGACCAGGCGGGCGAGGTCGGCGATGACCTGGGTGGGGTTCTCCTCGCCGGGCACTGAGCGGTCGTGCGCCTGGAAACCCACCGCGTCGATGCCCGCCTCCACGCCGCCCATCGCCTCCTCTCCGATCGGCAGCCCGCCCTTCCGGCGCAGCTCGCGGATGCGCTCGACCGGATCACCCTGGCGGTAGTCGATCGGGACGGCGCCCAGCTCGCCTGCCTTGTCCAGTCGCTCGGGCACCTCGTCGACGACGTAGACCTCGGCGGCGCCTTTCACCAGCGAGCTGTACGCGGCGAGCAGGCCGATCGTCCCCGCGCCGAACACCGCGACGGTCGAACCCGCCTGTACCTGCGCCAGCTCGGTCGCGTGCCAGCCGGTCACGAAGGCGTCGGCCAGCAGCACCAGATCGTCCTCGAGGTCGTCCCCGGGTTCACCCGGTACCGGGACACAGTTGGCGTCGGCGTAGGGCACCCGCAGCAGCTCGG
>DASQPY010000542.1:0-12108 GCA_035643735.1 Actinoallomurus sp.
CCTGCGGGGGGACGAGGCGACGCCGCCGCCACCCGCGGCCGAAGGCGATTCGGTCGGAGCCGTGGCGGCGGGGCATGCCGAGCTGCCGATCGAGGGCCAGCAGGACATTCTCGAGGCCGCGGAGGCGGGGGAGGCCTCGGAGGCGTTTGCCACCGCCGGGATCCAAGAGGTCAAAGTGGCCAGAGGTGCCGACGAGGCCCCTGGCACCAGGGCGGGGAGAAGCGGAGCGAAGAGCCTCGCGGAAATCACTGGAACCGCAAGTGCTGAAACGGAAAGTGCCGGAACACGGGGCGATCAGAGCGGAATCCCGGGAAATGGAAAGCGCGACACCGGAGGCGGCAGCGTCGGAGGGGGAAGTGCCGGGAACGGACGCACTGAGGACGGCAGCGTCACCACGGGGCCCGGAGATGCCGAGCCGGATGGTCTCGGAGCCGGAAATCCCGGAAAAGCACGCGCCGGTTCGGTACTCGGCGGCCTGGATCCGGACCAGCGGGCCGCGGCCGCGCACCCCGGCGGTCCGCTCCTGATCATCGCCGGCCCTGGCACCGGGAAGACGCGCACGCTGACCCATCGGATCGCCCACCTCGTCGCGGAGCGTGACGTCGAGCCCGAACGCTGCCTGGCGATCACCTTCACCCGGCGTGCGGCCGAGGAGATGCGCGAGCGCCTGCAGGCGCTGCTGCCCGGAAAGGCGGACCGGCTCACCGTCGCGACGTTCCACAGCCTCGGCGCGTTGATCCTGCGTGAACAGTACGAGCGCGCCGGACTCCCCGCCGACTTCCGCATCGCGGATGAGACGGAACGCCTGGAAATCGCTCGGGAGATGACCGGCTCCGACAAGGAGGCAAGGAAGCTCCTCGCCGACTTCGACCGCCCGGCCAAGTCCCGGCGGTACGGCCCCGTCCCCCCGACCCCGGTCGAAGCGGTGGGCAGGGGCCGGGAAGCCCCCGGCGGCCACGCCGGAAACGGCGCCAATGGCCCGGGGGGCCCGGCAGCCCCAGCGAGGCCGGCGGGCTCGGCGGATCCTGGAGAACTGGCGAGCGTTCCGTACGACCTTGAGGCACGAGAGTCGTTCGAGAAGCGGCTGCGCGAACGCGGGCTGGCCGACTTCACCGACCTGCTGCGGCTGCCGGTTCAGCTGCTCGCTCAGGACCCGGCCCTGACCGCCCGCTACCGCGATCGCTGGCCGTGGATCAGCGTCGACGAGTACCAGGACGTCGACGAGACGCAGTACGCCCTCCTGAGGCTGCTGGCCGACACCGACGGGAACCTCACCGCGATCGGCGACCCCGACCAGGCGATCTACGCGTTCCGCGGCGCCGACGTCGGGTTCTTCCTGCGTTTCGAGGACGACTTCAGCGCGGCGACGACCGTACTCCTCACGCGCAACTACCGGTCGGCGCCGGCGATCGTGCGTGGAGCCGCCGCGGCGATCAAGGCCACCAGCCTCGTGCCGGACCGGGTCCTCGATCCGCAGCGGTCCGGCGAACAGCTCATCCGCGTGCACGAGAGTGCCGACGCGCAGGCCGAGGCGGAGTTCGTCACCTCGACCATCGACCGGCTGCTGGGCGGCGCGTCGTTCCATTCTCTGGACTCCGGACGGGCCGACGGTCACCACGACGAGCATCTCGACTTCGCCGACATCGCCGTGCTGTACCGCTCCTCCGCCCAGGCCGAGCCGATCATGGACGCCCTGACCCGCGCCGGCATGCCGTACCAGAAGCGTTCGCACGACCGGCTCATGAAGCGTCCCGGCGTCCGTGAGGTCGCGGCCGAACTCCGCCACCACGGCGGGCCCCTCAACGTACGGCTCAAGGCCGCCGTCGGCGCGCTCGCGGACATACACGACGAGACCGTCCTGCGTACGGCGGCCGAGCTTCTGACCCCGCTGGCCGTCCAGTGCGGCGAGGACCTGGAGGCCTTCCTCGGCGAACTCGCGCTGGGCGCGGAGGTCGACGCCTTCGACCCACGCGCCGACCGCATCGCCCTGCTGACGATGCACGCGTCGAAGGGCCTGGAGTTCCCCGTCGTGTTCATCGTCGGCTGCGAGGACGGCCTCCTGCCGCTACGCCTGCCGGACACCGACGAGGCCGAGGAACGCCGCCTGTTCTTCGTCGGCATGACACGGGCCCAGTCATCGCTCTACCTGTCCGGTACGAAACGCCGCGAGCCCTCGCCGTTCCTGCGCACCATTCCCGGCAGGTACGTCACCCGCTCCGAACCCGCCCGCCGCCGTCCCCGCGATCACCAGCTCCGTCTCCTCTGACGGCGAGCGGGTGCCGCACCCAGATGTTCGGCTCGACGTACACGGGCATGGTCGTGCTCGGAGACCGGCGCGACCGAGTCGACCGCGCGGGGAGGCTAGTGACCCAGGCCGGGAGACAACACGCCATTACGGCATCGGCCGAACGGTCATGACCGAAGCGAATGAGCCCGGGCCTCCTGATGAACGGGCTCTATACATCGGACAGCGGGGTGTCCTCCGGATCGGTGACGGGCTCCGGACGCGGGCGGGAGCGTACGTCGATCACCAGGGTCCCCGCGGCGCGGTCGTGCAGGGCCTGGTGGAGGTCGCCCTCGAAGATCAGGCCGATCTCGGCGAGCCAGAAGATGCCGGCCAGCACGTTCAGAACCGGCACCGGCCGCGCCGCCGGTGGCACGGCGTAGATCGCCGAGCGCACCAGTGCCTGCGGAACACGCAGGGGCGTGCCGTCCGCGGAGACCACGCGGATGCCGGTCAGGCGCTTGCCGACCGTACGCCCCCAGATCGCCAGCTGCACCGCTTCGTACACCAGGTACACCGCCGCGAAGGCGATGGGTGCGACCACTGTCTGCGCGGTCTCGCGGGGGAAGATCTCGGTGGCGGCCGTCGCCAGCGGAACCCCGACGATGAGGGTGTCCACCAGACGGGCCACGAGACGCTGCGACGGCTCCGCGAGTGCGGTCACGGCCTCGTCCGTCATTGCTCCTCATACTCCCGGTCGTCGACCACGACCGTACTCGTCAGCCGGTCGTGGAGTGCCTGATGCAGCGGTCCGTCCCAGATAGCCCACAAATAGGCCATGACCGTGCCGACGCCGCACCCGAAAAGGTAGATCACGTTGTTCACGGCGGCCCGTCCGACGGCCTGAGTGGGCGTCATCGGCGCGCCGCTCTCGGAGAGGACCCGCAGGCCCAGAATGCGCTTGCCCAGCGTCTGTCCCCACAGAGCGAGCTGCACCGCCTCGTACGCGAACGGCAGGATCGCCACCACCAGGATCCAGCCGAACACCGCCGGGCCTGACCAGACCGAGGCGTCCTTGCCGTGACTGCCCGGCTCGGGGAGGCCGACTGCGGCGATCATGAAAGGCAGGATGAGGGCGAAGCCCACGACGCCGAGCAGGCCGGCGTCGATGACGCGGGCGCCGGCCCGGCGAGAGATCGGGGCGAGGGTCAGCTCCGCGACCGGCTCGTCGTGGTGACTCATTGGTCACCTTCCAGATGGAGCAGCATCCGGGTGTTGCCCAAGGTGTTCGGCTTCACCCGGTCCAGGTCCAGGAACTCCGCCACCCCGTCGTCGTAGGAGCGCAACAGCTCCTCGTACACCTCGGGGGCCACCGGGCTTCCCTGCAGACGGCGGAACCCGTGCCGGGAGAAGAAGGACACCTCGAAGGTGAGGCAGAAGACGCGTCGTACCCCGAGCTCGCGCGCCGTCTCCAGGAGACGTGTGACGATGCGGTGCCCGACCCCGTGGCCGCGGCACGCGGTGTCAACCGCTACCGTACGGACCTCGGCCAGGTCCTCCCACATCACGTGCAACGCGCCACACCCCACGACGGCGCCGGTCTCGCGATCCTCCGCGACCCAGAACTCCTGGACGTCCTCGAAGAGCGTCACCGTCGGCTTGGCCAGCAGCCGGCCCGGGCCGGCGTACAGGTCGACCAACCGGCGGATCGCTCTGACGTCCGTTGCGCGGGCGCGCCGGATCTCTGTCTCCACAAACAGGTGACCCTAGCCGCCGCCCGCTTGGTAGGGGGTCGCGGGCGGCCGTGGTCCCGCGTCGTCAGATCAGCTGGCGTCGTGCCGCCCACACGACGGCCTCGATGGGGGTGTTCACGTTGAGTCGGTCACATATCGATCGCAGTCGCCTCCGTAGCGTCCGCGCGCTGAGTTCGAGTTTCCGCGCTGCCACATCTGCGGTGACACCGGTGGCGATCTGCGCGAGCAACCGGAGTTCGTCCTCGCTCAGTCGCGGATCGTCGGTGCCACGGCGTGTCAGTGTGGCCTGTTCCACTCCGTCCTCCCTCGTCCCTGGTGATGACTACGGGGATGCGGCGGGGAGCCGCATGGGCACGGGTAGGCCTTGCGCGCTTGACCGGAGGTGGCCGCCTGTACTGATTCGGCCGCGAGGCACGGGAACTCCAGTAACGATTCGTACGTTGAGGATGCGAGGAGGGACGTCGCCCCGAGTGCGCGAGGAAACGTCCCGGTCCTACGACCGGGGCCAGAATCAGCGAAGTCGGGAGGGGTCATCGGTGCGCCTCACGCCCCCATCCCTTCGAATAACGATCCCGGCAAAGATCGTGAATCGTTTCAAGCTACGCTTCGATCCGGAACGCTAGGCGGCCGGATCCGGACCGTCAAGCGTTCAAATGTTACGACGAGTAGTCGCGCGAAAACCCGCCGCTACATAACACATCGGAAACAGTTGTTCGCCGCCATTAACCTGCGAAAACCGTCTCACTCGAGAGGAAGACAGCGTGCCGCCCATCAGCATCCGCGATGTGGCGAACCGTGCAGGTGTCTCCGTTGGGACAGTTTCGAATGTCCTAAACCGGCCAAACCTCGTGGCCGAAGCTACCCGCGAGCGCGTACGCGCGGCCATCGGCGAGCTCGGTTTCGTACGCAACGAGAGCGCCCGGCAGCTCCGTCAGGGCCGCAGCCGCACGCTCGGAGTCGTCCTCGAGAACCTCGCCAACCCGTACTTCACCGACCTCGCCCGTGGCGCCGAGGCGGCGATGAACACCGATGGGTTCGACGCGCTGTGGTGCACCAGTGACGGCTCCGCGACCAAAGAACGCCGTTGCCTCGATTTTCTCGAGGAGCAACGCGTCACCGGCGTGGTCATCACACCGGTCGGCCTGAATTCCGAACGTATCGCGGAAATGCAGGATCGCGGCCTGTCCGTGGTGATACTCGACCGGCGCGAGTACGCCGGAGCCTGCTCCACCCGGGTGGACCACATCGCGGGCGGTGAGATGGCGATGGAGCATCTGCTCGACCGGCACCGCCTCCGGATCGCGATCGTCACCGGACCGCTGCTGCAAGAGCCGATCAAGGACCGTTACACGGGTGCCATGGCCGCCGGACGCCGTGCGGGGCTGTCCGAGCAGGAGATGACGACACTCGTCCGCTCCGACCTGACGCCCACCGAGGGCAAGGAGGCGGCGCGGCGGCTGCTCGAACTCGATCCGCTGCCGACGGGCGTGTTCTGCACCAATGACCTGCTCGCCGTCGGCCTGGTCAACGAGCTGCTGCGGGCCGGCGTCAAGGTGCCCGGCGAGATCCGCGTGGTCGGCTACGACGACATCGAGCTGGCCGACACGTCGGTTGTGCCGCTGACGACCGTGCGCCAGCCGCGGCACGAGCTCGGCTGGACCGCGGCGGAGCTGGCGGTCGCGGAGGTGAGCGCCTCCGGCGAGCACGACCACCGCCGGGTCGTCCTCTCCCCCTCACTCGTCATCCGCGAGTCTGCCTAGGGCGTGGGTGGCCCGAGGCGCTGGGCGCGCAGGAGCGCGGCCTTCAGGGTGACGCCCCCGCCGATCGCCAAGACGTACTCGACCACCGCGACCACGGGGTACTCAGCGGTCGCGTAGTCGCCCGGGCTCAGCACGGCCATCGTCAGCTTCCAGGAGTTCCAGGCGAACAGCGATCCGGAGGTGGCGAAGGCCACGGCCGTGGGGATCCACCGGAGTAGCCGGGTCGCCCGGCGACGGGTGATCAGGTGGACGCTCCAGGCGGCGGCCAGTGCCCCGGCGCCCCAGTCGGCGAGCAGCAGTCTGGCGTTCCGGTCGAGGAGATCGCGATGAGCGGGGTCGAGGGCGAACGTCGCGCCGAAGGCCCACGACAGCCAGAGCACCCCCAGAGCGCAGCTCACCGCCATCGCGGTCCGCACTGCGGGCGGATTTCGCGGTGGACGCGACCGGCTGTCGCCGAGCCGCCCCAGGAAGGCGTACGGAAAGCGTTCGCGCATGGAGATCGGAAGGGCGATCACAAGGCCCACGGCCATCCCCGCGAAACCGATGGAGATGAAGATCCTCTCCCAGGCGGGCATCGTGTCTCCGCCGCCGGTGCCGCCGGTGCCGCCATTGCCCGAACCGCCCAAGATGGCGCTGAGCAGCATGAACGGAATCAGCGGGATCAGGAAGCCCGCGCCCACCCACGCCGCGAAGACCAGCGGCGCCGCGGGAATCCTTCGGCCCCAGGGCTGGGCGAGCGCCAGGGCCAGCACGATACCGACCACCGCCATTCCCACCGTGGCCAGGTTGAGGATCACCCATTCGCCGGTGCCGAGGTCGGTCTCGCCAGCCCCGTGGCCGAACAGCGCGGCGACGACCCAGATCACCTTGACGAGGAGGTAGAGCGACAGGGTCGATGCCGCTCCGTATCCCGCGAACCTTCGCGCGGCGCTCCACCGCGCCCCGACGACCGGCTCCCCGACCATTCCGCCCCCGCTCATCGCTCGACTAGCGATCACGAGTCTGCGGAGAAACCCGGCCCGCGGCCTCCCGCGTCGGGACCAGGCTCATCCCCCGTCAGAGGGGTTCGGAGGGACGCGCGTACAGGCGTCCGGCGGTCGTTGCCCACGCGTGGCCAGGCGATGTGGTCGGCGACCGCGCGTTGGTGTCCTAGCCGGGGCCCAGGGGGAGCCGGGTGACGTCGAGGTGGACGTCCTGACCCGGTCCGCGCTTGTGACCCGGCCCGGGGGCGGCCAGGAAGAGCCGCCCCCGGGCGGAGGGCCTCAGGCGCTGAGGGGCTCGATCGTGGCGGCCTCGGGGTGGCCGATGGCCAGGCCGCTCTCGGGGTCGAAGAAGTGCAGGCGGCTGGTGTCGACGGCGAGCTCCAGCGTCTGGCCCGGCCGTACGTTCGAGCGCGCGTTGACGCGGGCGGTCCACAGGGCCTTGTTGTCGGCCAGCGGGATCGCGGCGTCGTCCTCGTCCGCGTCCTGGGCGAGGTCGGCGGTGTCCTTGTGCTCCACCGGCGGTGCGTCGATCGCGAAGATGACGTTGATCTCGCTGCCGAGCTGTTCGGTGACGTCGGCGCTCACCGAGATGACCGGCCAGTCCTTGCCGCCGTGGCCGGCGTCCTCGAAGTCGGAGGGGCGGACGCCGAGGATGAGCGGGCGGCCGACGTAGTCATCCAGGCCCGGCTTGTTCTGGAACACCTCGGCGGGCACCGACAGGTCGAAACCGGCGAACGACACGCGCGTCGTGGCGCCGTCGCGTACGAGCTCGGCGTTGACGAAGTTCATCGCGGGCGAGCCGATGAAGCCGGCGACGAAGAGGTTCACCGGGTTGTCGAACAGGTTCGTCGGGGTGTCGACCTGCTGCAGGACGCCCTCGCGGAGCACGCAGACGCGGTCGCCGAGCGTCATGGCCTCGACCTGGTCGTGCGTGACGTACACGGTCGTGACGCCGAGGCGCTCGTGCAGCTGGTTCAGCGAGGCGCGCATGGAGACGCGGAGCTTGGCGTCCAGGTTCGACAGCGGCTCGTCCATCAGGAACGCCTGCGGCTCACGGACGATCGCACGGCCCATCGCGACGCGCTGCCGCTGGCCACCGGACAGGGCGGCGGGCTTGCGCTTGAGGAACTGCTCCAGGCCCAGCATCTTGGCGGCGTCGCCGACGCGCTTCTTGATCTCGGCCTTGGAGGTGCCGCGAAGCTGGAGCCCGAAGGCGAGATTCTGCTCGACCGTCATGTGCGGGTAGAGCGCATAGTTCTGGAAGACCATCGCGATGTCGCGGTCCTTTGGCGCGAGGTCGTTGACGACCCGGTCGCCGATGGAGATCTCGCCTCCAGTGATGTCCTCCAGGCCCGCGATCATGCGCAGAGCGGTGGACTTTCCGCAGCCTGACGGGCCGACGAGCACCATGAACTCCCC
Source organism: Actinoallomurus sp. (assembly GCA_035643735.1). Classification (GTDB taxonomy): domain Bacteria; phylum Actinomycetota; class Actinomycetes; order Streptosporangiales; family Streptosporangiaceae; genus Actinoallomurus. The sequence goes on from DASQPY010000542.1 coordinate 8,141, forward strand.
GTCCTCGATCTCCAGACTGAGGTTGTTCACCGCCTTGACGTCGTTTCCGTACGCCTTGTCGACCTGGTCAAGAACGATCTTGGCCATGGGGGTTCCTCCGATGGGTGTTGCCATAAAGTGTCCATAACCATAGCCACTGTTCGCATATCTGAACAGATCTGAATCCGGCTAGGCTGTGGTCCGGCTCCGGCGTGATCGCCGGATCTCGGGTGGGCAACGGCTGTATGCCGGTGCTTCAGAGGGGCTGGGATGGATTCATCCGACACGACCGGGCCGGGCGTAAAGTCCGCGACGCGTACCGTCGCGCTGCTCGATTTCTTCGCCCGCCAGGGCGGCATGTACAGCCTCACGGCGATCCAGCAGGAGCTGGGCTACCCCAAGAGCAGCCTGTACGCCCTGCTGCGCACGCTCGTGCAGCTCGGCTGGGTGGAGACCGACCCGACCGGCACTCTCTACCGCATCGGGATGCGGGCCCTCCTCGTCGGCGCCTCCTACATCGACGGCGACCCGGTCGTCGGCATGGCCCACGAGACGCTCGAATGGCTCGCCGAGGCCACCGGCGAGACCGTGCACTTCGGCCGGCTCGACGACTTCGACGTGGTCGACCTGTCCTCCCGGCCGTCACGGCACGATCTGCGGCCCGTCGTACGCGTCGGGCGCCGCATGCCGGTGCACAGTACGGCCCTGGGCAAGGCGCTGCTCGCCGACCGCCGCGACCCGGTCCTGCCCGCCGAGCTCGAGCGGCAGACCGAGCACACCATCACCGACCACGCCGTCCTCGCCGAAGAACTGCGCGGCGTGCGCGAGCGCGGTTACGCCGTCGACCGGGAGGAGAACAGCCCCGGCATCTGCTGCTTCGGCGTGATCCTGCGGTTGCAGCGCCCGGCCCGCGACGCTCTCAGCGTCTCGATCCCGGTCACGCGGCTGACCGACTCCGCCGAGCGGGAGATCCCGGCGCTGCTCATGCGGGCCCGCGAGCGGATCGAGTATTCCGCCCACCATTTGCTGCATTGATACGGGTATGAGGCTTCTATGACTGATTCGCAGGTGGACGTACGCGGCATTCTCGGCTTCGATCCTTTCGCCCCGGAGTTCCACACGGACCCGTACGCCCACTACCGCGAGCTGCGCTCCGGCGGCCCGTTGCAACGTACGCCGGGCGGCCTCTGGCTCTCCCCCTCCTTCGAGATGTGCGCGCGGATCCTGCGCGACCCGAGGTTCGGCCACGGCGACAGCACCCTGGGCGAGGACACGGAGTCGCGGAGGCTCCCCCGCCGCGTACGGTCCTTCCTCGTCCTGGACCCGCCCGAGCACACCCGGCTGCGCCGGCTGGTCAGCCGTGCCTTCACCGCACGCCTGATCGAACGCCTCCGCCCCCGCGTGGCGGCCATCGTGGACGAGCTCCTCGGGCGGATGCACGGCGACGTCGACCTGATCTCCTCGCTGGCCCATCCGCTGCCGGTCATCGTGATCAGCGAGCTGCTCGGCGTACCCCCGGAGGACGAGGAGCGCTTCAAGGGATGGTCCGAGGCGCTCGCCCGCGGCCTCGACCCGGACTTCCTGGTCCCGGCCGAGGAGCTGACGCGACGCGACCGGGCGCGGGAGGAGTTCGGCGCCTACTTCCGTGAGCTGGCCGACCGGCGCCGCTCGTCGCCGGGCGACGACCTGCTCAGCGGGTTGGTCGCCATCGAGGAGCTCTCCGAGGCCGACCTGATCGCCACCTGCATCCTGTTGCTCGTCGCCGGCCACGAGACGACCGTCAACCTGATCGCGAACGGCACTCTCGCACTGCTGCGGTCGCCGGACCAGCTCGCCTGGTTCCGCGACAACCCCGATGCGGCGACCGCCGCCGTGGAGGAGCTCCTGCGGTACGACCCGCCGGTCCAGCTCAGCGCCCGCGTCGCCCTGGAGGACGTCGAGCTCGCCGGGCAGTCGATCCGGAAGGGCGAAGGCGTGATGCTGCTGCTCGGCGCGGCCAACCGGGACCCCGACGTCTTCGCCGACCCCGAGCGCCTCGACCTGACCCGCTGGATGACCGAGGCGCCCCGGCACCTGGCGTTCGGCCAGGGCATCCACTTCTGTCTCGGTGCGCCGCTCGCCCGCATCGAGGGCCAGGTCGCACTCACCGCGCTCGTCCAGCGCGGCATATCGCCGGCGCCCGGAGACCTGGTGTACAAGGACAACCTGATCCTGCGCGGCCTGGCCGAGCTGCCCGTACGCCTGGCGCCCGCGACGTAGGCGTCGCTTCCCGGACTACTGGCCGATTCGGCCGTCGATTCGTTCGCGCAGGAGATCAGCGTGGCCGTTGTGGCGGCCGTACTCCGCCGGGTTGAATATGTGGCGGCCGTCCCGACAAGGTGGGCTTATGCCGATCACGACCATCCCGGACCTCGTCGACTCACTTCTGTCCGGGCCGCATCCGTTGCCGATCGTCTCCGCCGGTGATCCCGTCCTGCGGCGTCCCGCCGAGCCCTACGACGGGCAGCTGGGCGAAGACCAGCTGAAGGCTCTGATCGAGGCGATGAAGGAGACCATGCACGCGGCTCCCGGTGTGGGCCTGGCCGGCCCGCAGGTGGGCGTCCCGCTGCGCATCGCCGTGATCGAGGATCCCGCCACGGGCCCGGAAGAGGCGCGGGAGATCATGGGCCGGGTCCCGCAGCCGTTCCGGGTGCTCCTCAACCCCCGCTACGAGCCCGTCGACGTCACCCGTGTCGGCTTCTACGAGGGGTGCCTGAGCGTTCCCGGCTGGCAGGCCGTGGTCGCCCGGCCCGAACGCGTACGGCTGTGGAGCCAGGATGAGACCGGCCGCGAGCTCAGCGAGGAGTTCTCCGGTTGGCCCGCCCGGATCGTCCAGCACGAGACCGACCACCTCAACGGCATGATCTACCTCGACCGCGCCGAGCTGCGATCCCTGTCCACCAACGACCACGTGGCCGAGCGGTGGAGCCAGCCGAGGCCCTCCGCCGCCGCGACGGCCCTCGGCTTCTCCCTCCCCCCGGAGGAACCCGTTCGATGACGCGGACCGCTATTCGGGCTTGACCAGGGGGAACAGGATCGTCTCGCGGATGTTCTTTCCGGTGAAGGCCATGATCATCCGGTCGATCCCGATGCCGACCCCGCCGGTCGGCGGCATGGCGTACTCCAGCGCGCGCAGGAAGTCCTCGTCCAGCTGCATCGCCTCGGGGTCACCGCCCGCGGCGAGAAGCGACTGCTCGGTCAGGCGGCGTCGCTGCTCGATCGGGTCGATCAGCTCGGAGTAGCCGGTGCCGAGTTCGGTGCCGAAGCCGATGAGGTCCCACTTTTCGGTCAGCAGTGGGTTGTCCCGATGCGTACGGGCGAGCGGTGAGGTCTCCAGCGGATAGTCGCGGACGAACGTCGGCTGGATCAGTGTGTGCTCGACCAGCTCCTCGAACAGCTCCTGCACGAGGCGGCCCTGTCCCCACGCCGGGTTGTGCTCCAGCCCCCGCAGGTCGAACAGCTTGCGGACCTGCTCGATCGGCGTCTCGGTGGTGAGCTCCTCGCCGACCGCGGCCGACACCGCGTCGTACAGCGTGACCTTCGGCCAGTCGGAGCCGCCCAGGTCGATCTCCTGGCCGTCGTGCTCGACGACCGTCGTGCCCAGGGCGGCCACCACCGCCGCCTGGTAGATCTCCCGGGTCAGGGTGGCGATCGTGTCGTAGTCGCCGTACGCCTGGTAGGCCTCGAGCATCGTGAACTCGGGGTTGTGCCGGGTGTCGATGCCCTCGTTGCGGAACACCCTGCCGATCTCGAACACCCGCTCCAGCCCGCCGACGATCAGCCGCTTGAGGTGCAGTTCCAGCGCGATGCGCAGGTACATGTCGAGGTCGAGCGCGTTGTGGTGGGTGACGAACGGGCGGGCCGAGGCCCCACCCTGAATCGTCTGCAGCACGGGGCCTTCGACCTCGGTGAAGTCGTGGTCCTCCAGATACCGGCGGATCGCGCGGATC
>DASQPY010000543.1:0-7460 GCA_035643735.1 Actinoallomurus sp.
GGCTGGCCGAGACGCTGCTGGTCTGGCTGGAGACCGCGCACGACGCGAACGCCGCGGCGGGCCGCCTGTTCGTGCACCCGCAGACCATCCGTTATCGCATCCGGCGGCTGGAAGAACTCTTCGGCGACCGGCTGTACGACCCGGACATCCGCCTCGAGCTGGAGCTCGCCCTCCGCGCCCATCGCCTGATCACCAGATCACGCCGGACGACACGGGCGGGGACCCACGCTGAGCCGGCGGGCGGCCTCACTTGATGACGAACCTTCCCCTGGTCGGTTCCACGGCGGCATACGCCTGGCGTTCCCTGCCTTTCGGCCGGTCTCGGGGCCGCTGTCTCCGAGCCGTACGGTAGACGGCGAGCGTGGCGAAGTCGCGTTTGATCCAACAGGGCCGGGTATCGGTCGGTGGAGGCCAGGGCCGCCCGAGGCAGGCGGTCGTTCACCTAGTTCCTGTCGCCCGTTCTCGCTGGGAACGCGCGGCGGGGGAGGCGACATGAAGTTCCTGATGCGCGAGCGGATGTTCAGTATCGGCGAGGATTTCTGGATCGAGGACGAGTCGGGGGAGCGCGCCTTCCTGGTCGACGGCAAGGCGCTGCGGCTGCGCCAGACGTTCGAGCTCAAGGGGCCGGAGGGCGAGATCCTCGCCGTCATCAAGAAGAAGATCGTCAGCGTCCGCGACACGATGGTCGTCGAACGCGACGGTGACACGGTGGCGAAGGTCCACAAGAAGCTGTTCAGCCCGCTCCGCCACAAGATGGTGATCGAGCTCGCCGACGGGCAGGAGTGGACGGCGACGGGGGACATCATCGACAAGAACTACGTGATCGAGAGCGAGCAGGGCGCCGTCGCGGAGACCTCTCGGAAGTGGTTCCGCATCCGGGAGAGCTACGGCATCGAGATCGACCATCCCGATGTCCCCCTGGTCATCGCGGTCGCCGTCGCCGTCGACGAACTCGCCGAGGACGCTCGGCACAAGGACGACTGAGCCGCATCCGATTCACGCTCAGTTCCGGTGTCCCCCCGTGGTCGCCGGGACGATCCGGTAGTCGCGCTGGAAGACAAGGTTGTGCAGGTCGGCGGCGGTGATCGTACGGAGCGTGGGGAGTTCGGCGGCGGCCTGTTCAGGAGTGAAGACATTGAGCGGCCAGACGCCGGCGGTCGCGCCGCGTATGTGCGGATGGTGGAAGGCGGCGCCGTAGAAGGCCTGAATGGTGATCGGGTCGATGCCGGCGGCGCGTTGTTCGGGCCAGGAGAGCGTCCAGAGGGCCTCGGTACCGTCGTCACCCTGGCGTACGCCGGTGGCGGTCATCTCGCCGGTACCCAGCAGCAGGTGCGTGTTCATCTCCTCGAGTGCCTGGCGAGCGTACGGATCCAGCAGCGCGACGGCGGCTTCGAAGAGCCGTTCCTTGTCCTGCCGGGACCGGGCGTCCCCGTGGGTGCCGTCGCGCAGGTCGGCGAAGTGGCGCAGCAGCGCGCCGGTGTGTCCCGGGCGAGCTTCGGTCATGTCCGCTCCCTTGGCGATGGCACGTTGACGGTCGTCCGTTCAGTGTCCCTCGTTTCCCTCGGCAGACGCGGCCGGAGGGCCTTGATCGCGATACGCGGATAATAGGCAGATGGATCGAGGCGAAGGAGACCGGCGTGTCGGATGAGGCCGGTCTGCGAGGCCGGGTGGTGCTGCTCACCGGGGCCAGCGGTGGCATCGGCGGTGCGCTCGGCAGGCGGCTGATCGCCGCCGGTGCGAGAGTGGCCTTCACCTACGGCGAGCACGCCGAGGATGCCGAGCGACTGGTCGCCGAGGCGGGGGAGGCCGGCCTCGACGCGGTCGCGCTGGCCGGAGACCTCGCCGACGCCGCCGTGCCGGCGCGGCTGGTCGAGGAGGCCACGGCGGCGCTCGGCCCGGTCGAGATCCTGGTCGCGAACGCCGGTCACTCGGCCCAGCGGGAGTACGCGAAGGTCGATCTCGCGACCTGGGACCGTACGCTCGCGGTCAACCTGCGCGCGCCCTTCCTGCTGGCCCAGGCGGTACTCCCGGGAATGACCGAACGCGGCTGGGGGCGTGTGTTGTTCATGTCGTCGGTGGCGGCCTTTACGGGTGGCGTAGTCGGTCCGCACTACGCCGCGTCCAAGGCGGGACTGCACGGCCTGCTGCATTTCCTGGCCTCTCGCGTCGCCGCCGAGGGCGTGACGGTGAACGCGCTGGCGCCCGCGCTGATCGAGGACACGCGCATGCTGCCGGCCGGAGACGGGGGCGCGCCGGTGCTGCCCATCCCGGTCGGTCGGTACGGCCGTCCGGAAGAGGTGGCGGATCTGTCGATGGCGGTGCTCCGCAACGGATACCTCACCAACCAGGTGATCGGTCTCGACGGCGGCATCCACCCCCGCTGATCCTTGTGCGGTGGACACCGTGCTTTGTCTTTTCGGCGTCGTGGGTCGTGCCAATAGATGGGATGTCTGCTCTGGCGTCGCTGGGTGAGGTAGCGGCCCCTGCGCTCACGCCGCTCACAAGTGCTCGAGCCGGGACCGCGCACGAGTCGCCCGAGCACCGCGCGGCGTCGCGCGTCGCCCAGATGACGCTCGACGAGAAGATTTCCCCGGTACACACGACCAGTAAGGGCGCCGGCGGGATCGCCGGGCTGGTGCCAGGCATTCCCCGCCTCGACATCCCCGACTGCAGACGCCGCTCTATCCGTTCGGGTACGGCCTGTCGTACACGACCTTCGCGTTCAGCCACCTGAAGGTGTCCCCGAGCCGCAACGGGCACGTGACCGTCGGCGTGGACGTGCGGAACACCGGGGCGCGTACGGGCGCCGAGGTCGCACAGGTGTGCGTCGGCGATCCGGCGTCCGCGGGGGAGCCGCCGCGGCAGCTCAAGGGCTTCGCCAAGGGGCCAGACGAAGCACCTGACGCTGACACTCGACCAGCGGGCGTTCTCGATCTGGGACACCGCCGCCCAGCGTTGGACGACGATCAGCGGCCGCTACACCGTGGCGGTCGGAGATTCGTCTCGGAACCTGCCTCTTTCCGCACCGGTGACGGTGCGGAAAGAGGCAGAGTGTGAGGATCGCGCCGGTGTCCCCGCCCGGGAAGCGGATACCGGCGCACCATGTCGGGGCCGGTCAGGAATTCCTCAGCGCAGGGTGGTGCCGGGCAGGGAATTGGAGGACGGCGGGTGGGGAGGCCCTCTATCGGCGCGTGACGAGTTCCGGGACCAGATGCACGGCCGGGACCACGTCGCCTCCAGCGGTCTCGTACGGGCCTTCGAGGAAGGCCTTGGTCATGCGCTCGAGGTAGCCGGTGGCCAGGAGAAAGCCGGCGCCGCCTTGGCTGACGCGTCGGACGCCGGCACCGGCGAGGTCCTCGACGCTCGGCAGCCCGGGCGACACCATGACGTTCACCGGCACGTCGACGGTCTCGCACAACTCGGCGAGGACGTCGAGGTCGGTGAGCCCGGGCACGAACACGCCGCTGGCGCCCGCCTCGGAGTAGGCGGCGGCGCGCTCGCGGAGCTGTCGGAGGCGTTCGGTCTCGGCGATCTGGGCTCCGAAGTACACGTCGCACCGGGCGTTGATGAACAGGGGCAGTGAGCGGCGCTCGGCGGCGGCGCGCGCCGCTCGTAGCCGGTCGCACTGGGCGTCCGTCGTGAACAACTCTCCGGGGGCATCCGGACGTCCGTCCTCGATGTTCACGCCCACCGTTCCGGCGGTGATCATGTCGTCGACGGCGGTTGCGACCTGCGACGGTGCCGTTCCCTGGCCCGCCTCGATGTCCGCCGTGACCGGCACGTCACCTGCGGCGTCCACGATGTCGGCAACGACGTCGCGGACGACGGCCCAGGGAATTCGCTGTCCGTCCTGGTAGCCGCGTGCGAGCGCCACGGCGAAGCTGCTCGTGCCGACCGCGGGCGCGCCGGCGAGGCTGAATGACGGAGCCAGAGATACGCCGGGGGACGGCGGCGCCGCAGGCTGACCAGTAGATCACCGGAGCCTGTGATGTCTCAAGACATCGTGGTTGCTTGCGCTCTGGCAGGTCTCCTGCGCGAACTGCTGACCGGTTCAGCGGTGGCCGGTGGATTCCGCGATGTCGGCGGCCGCGAGTTGGACGAGTCGGCTGCCGAGATCGGTGAGGGCACGGCCGGCGGCGAGCTCGTCACCGATCTCCGGCACCGTGCGGTCGCGCGGGTTCCGCCGGGCGTGGCCGACCCCCTCGATCGTGCTGCCATCCGTGGTCGTGAGTACGGCTCGGACGTGGGTGTCGTTGCCGCTCTCGGCGATTTGGATGTCCACGCTCCATTGCTTGGTTTCCATGGGTCGCACCTCCTTGACCCCAGCCTGTGCGGCGCCGTTCCATCTGGCCCGGTGACGGGAGGCCTTGTGGATAGGGGCGAAGGTCCCAGCGGCTTGATGGCCTCATCTGCCGATGACGAGACGGACGGAGGGAGCGCCCATGGGGCGGGAAGCCCGTATCGGCCATCGGACGGTGCCGACATCGCCGATCTACGTATCGAAGCGTGGGCCCACGGCCGAGCTGTGTATCGCTGAGGCGGTGCGCGCGATGGTATACGGTTTCGCCGACCTGCCCATGGCCGCGCCCACTGTGACGCGGGAGTTCGAGGTCGAGACCGGCGGCGACGCGGCACAGCAACTCCTCACCTTGCTGGACGAGGTGATCAACCGCATGGAAATTGACGGCCAGATCCCGCAGGCCGCTGAGGTACGTCGAGAACACTCGGGTCTTCGGCTCACCCTGGCGATGACCGACGCCACGCGGGCCACCCTCATCGGTGCCGTGCCGAAGCAAACGACACCTCGGGCCGGATCCCACCGGGGACGCCCTGCTCAGCGTCCGCCTCGGCCGACATCAACGCGGACGTCGTCTCTGATGATGATCGGAGATGAGGCCGTTGGGCAGTCGGCCCGTACGCGGAGTATGGGCACTGCGACCGGATGTCCGGGGCGGCGATCTGCGCTGACGGCCAGGGCCCGGCGCAGTCACCGAGATCGCCGCTGACCTTGAACTCTGGCGGCAGGGCACTGGTCACCATTCCAGCAGCCGAGCGGCGCTCTCTGGTGACCGGTGGTCTGCGGCGTAGCGTGTAAGTGACGGAGTTCGGGTCAGCACGAGGGGGGATCATGAACATCTACACCGTTGAACTCAAGAACCAGCCCGGCGAACTGGCCCATCTGTGTGAGGTGCTGGGAGGCAGCGGCGTCAACATCGAGCTGGGTGGAGCCACCGCGGGCGACCGTGGCACGGTCTTCTTCACCGCGAGCGATGAGCAGGCGACCGCCGCGGCCTTGGAGGGCGCCGGTATCGAATACGCGGCACATCCCGCGCTTCGGGTCACCTGCGCCGATCGGCCCGGTGAGGCGGCCGGCTTCGCACGCAAACTGGCGAACGCCGACCTCAACGTCGAGTGGCTACTGCCCATCTCGATATGCCAGGGCGAACTTGTATTCGCGGTAAGCGTTGACAAGGTCGACATGGCCCGTAGTGCGCTGACTGGTCAGGTTTCCGGATAAGACTCGATGGGTGTCTGACACCTGTTGCCCACGCCGCGGGTGTCAGACACGTTTGACGGACAGCGCCTCAGGACTCCAGGGTACGGGCGACGGCATGGGTGACGACTTTGGAGAGTTCATCCGTCCGCTGGTGGACGTGCCGCTGCAGATCGGCGCCGGTTCCGCGTTTCAGCACGTCCAGCAGAAGATCTTCAACCGTGCCGAGATCCCCGGCTTCGGACGACACCCGCGCGGCGTGCTCGAGCAACACGAGTACGACTCGATCGGCAGGGGCCGGGCGGCCGGTCAGCGGATGGACGAGGTCCTCGTGCAGGCCGGAGCGGGCCGCCCGCCACGTGGCCAGCCGGAGCTGTTCGGTACCCACCGACGGGGGGGAAGAGCCGGACCGCCAGTCCCGCGCGGCGGTCTCCACCAGCGCGCCGGCAAGCGCGGCGATGAGCACGGCGTCGTCGGCCAGCAGGCAGACGTCGGGGATCCGGATCTCCACGGTCGGGTAGTGGCGGGACAGTCGCGCGTCGAAGTAGATCATGCCCTCGTCGAGGATGGTTCCGGTGCGCAGCATGTTACTCACGGTCGCCTGGTAGGCGGCCGCCGATCCGAACAGCTCGGTGGGCCCGGCCGAGGGCCAGCGTCCCCAGACCTGTCGCCGGTAACTGGCGTAGCCGCTGTCGGCCCCTTGCCAGTACGGCGAGTTCGCGCTGAGTGCCAGGAGCGGCGGCAGCCAGGGGCGTATCCGGTCGAGCACGGCGACGCCCTCCTCCGCGGACGCGATGGAGACATGGACGTGGCATCCGCAGGTGAGCTGCTCGGCGGCGGTGAGGGAGTACTCCTCCGCCATCCGCACGTACCGGTCGATGGGGGTGAGCGCGGGCCGGACCGGCAGTGGGCAGGTCGCCAGGGCCGCGATCGCCACGCCACAGGCCTGCGCGGCTGCCGCCGCGGCGCGCCGTCTGCGGCGTACCTGGCAGGCGAGTTCGGGCAATGACGCGCATGGCAGGGTGCTGGTCTCCAACTGCTGACGTTGCAGCTCGACCTGCAGCAGGCCGCCGGTCCTGTCGCGGGGCGCGACCCGCAGCATGGTGTCGGCCACCGCACGAGGTCTGCCACTGGCCGGGTCGACGAGCAGGAACTCTTCTTCCACTCCGACCGTGCGAAGGTCCACTATCTCCCCATTCCACGCGTTCCCTGCGACCACACCCGGAAAACGCCTGAACAGGCACAATGGCCGTGCCGCGCGGCGTTCGACGGCGGCTGTCCGGTGTGCATCTGCTCGGCTACGGCGACCGGACCGGCCCCGGCTCGGCCACCCTCATCGGCGCCGGCATCACCGGGTACACCCTCACCAGCCCGAGATGCGCGGCGGTGCGCCACCGCGGGCGAGATGCCGCTGGCCGCTGGAGGCAACGATGGACCTGACCGTCCTGATCGTCATCGTGGTCATCGCGCTCGCCTTCGACTTCACCAACGGATTCCATGACGCCGCCAACGCCATCGCCACCTCGGTGTCCACCCGGGCGCTCACCCCGCGCGTGGCGCTCGCGCTGGCCGCCGTGATGAACTTCGTCGGCGCATCGCTGGGCACCGGCGTCGCCAAAACCGTCGGGTCCGGGATCATCGCCACTCCGGCCAGCAGCCATGGCCTGACCGTCGTGTTCGCCGCGCTGATCGGCGCGATCGGCTGGAATCTGCTCACCTGGCGCCTCGGCCTGCCGAGCTCCTCCTCCCACGCGCTCATCGGCGGCCTCGTCGGAGCCGCTCTCGCGGCCTCCAGCGGCGTGCACTGGCACGGCGTCACCGACAAAGTCCTCCTGCCGATGCTGATATCACCGATCGTCGGGATCGTGCTCGGTTACCTGACCCACACCGCGATCCTGTGGATCTTCCGCAACGCCCGGCCCGGCAGGACCGTCCGCGGATTCCGCATCGCCCAGTCGCTGTCGGC
>DASQPY010000544.1:0-2963 GCA_035643735.1 Actinoallomurus sp.
GATCTGCTGACCAAGGCGTGGCAGGGCGACGGCGCCGGCTCGGTGTTCGCCGGCTCGTTCTTCACCCGCATGTCGACGCTGATCCGCTCGGGCACCCACCTGCATTCGACGGGCCTGCTGTCCGCGGCGCTGGACACCTTCGTACCGGTCGATCTGATCGAGGACCTGGCGGTGCCGTTCCACTGCGTGGCCGCCAACATCGAACGCGCCGAGCCGCGGTGGTTCACCCGCGGCCCGATCGTGCCGGCGGTTCTGGCCTCCTGCGCCGTGCCGGGGATCCTTCCCCCGGTCCGCATCGGCGACGAGCACTTCTATGACGGCGGGCTGGTGCACAGCATCCCGATCGGCCGCGCCGTACGCGAGGGCGCCCGGACGATCTACGTGCTGCAGGTGGGCCGGATCGAGACCCCGCTCACCGCGCCGCGCCGTCCCTGGCAGGTCGGGCTGGTCGCCTTCGAGATCGCACGACGGCACCGGTTCGCCGAGGAGATGGCGGAACTGCCGGATGACGTGAGCGTCCACGTCCTGCCCACGGGGGCGACCGGGCAGGGATCCGGCCTCTCCCAGCTGCGTTACCGCGACGCGTCGCGCGTCGAGACCAACATCGACCGGGCCTACGCCGCAAGCAGCGCCTACCTCGCGGGTGATTGAGTCAGGAACGGTCCCATGGTCCCGCCGCGACTCATAAGAAGACTGGTCCTGGTGCCGCTGCTGTTCGCGGTGACGATCGCGATGGTCGTGGCGACGCCGGTGCTCCTTCTCATCGGCCTGGTCGCCTCCCACGGCCGGCACCGTCTTCTGCGCGTCATGGTGATCGGCGTGACCTGGCCGGTGATGGAGTGCGCCGCGCTCCTCGCCTTGTTCGCGCTGTGGATCCGCGGCCGGACGGCCGCGTACGAGGAACGGCACTATGCGCTGTGCGCATGGTTCCTCCGCCAGGTGTACGCCGTGGGGGCGCGCGTCCTCGGTCTCACCGTCGAGATCCAGGAGCCGCTGAACGCCGTGGCGGATCGCCGGCCGGTGATCGTGCTGAGCCGGCATGCCGGTCCGGGCGACTCCTTCTTGATCGTCCACTACCTCCTCAACGTCTACGGCCGGTGGCCGCGCATCGTCATGAAGGCGACCCTGCAGCTCGATCCGACGCTCGACGTGTTGTTCAACCGGCTGCCCAACGCGTTCATCGCCGGCAGCGCGGCCCCGCGCGGTGAGGCGGCCGGCGAGATCGGACGGCTGGCCACCGGACTCGACTCAAACGGCGCCATGCTGATCTTCCCGGAGGGCGGCAACTTCACCCCCCGCCGCCGCGTACGGGCGATCCGGAGGCTGCGCCGGCAGGGTGACCACGCCGAGGCAGGGCGTGCCGGCCGGATGAAGAACGTCCTGCCGCCGCACGTGGCCGGGACGCTCGCGGCGATCGAGGCCGCGCCTGCGGCCGACGTCATCTTCGTGGCCCACACCGGCGCCGACGACCTGCTGTCGGTGGGTGACGTGTGGCGCGAGGTCCCGATGACCCAGCCCCTGCGCGCACGCTGGTGGCGGGTCCCGTACGAGGAGATCCCCGAGGTGGACCGGGAACGCTGGCTCTACGACTGGTGGGCGACGATCGACGCCTGGATCGCGGAGAACCGCCCCGAGCCCGAGCCGCAGCCGCGCGAGGAGTGACACCGGCGGCGGAACGGGACCACTTGCGTCGAAGGACTGAGGCCACGGGCCCCTTTCCAGATAATGGCCGCTATGGCACTGAGCCCGCCCGACCGTGGACCCTGGTGGCCCTCCATCTCCATGGCGCTGAAGGCGGCGCTGGCGGGACTGTTGATCTTCGCGCTCCTGCATCCGGAGTGGGACCGTTTCGCCGCCAAGGCGATGGGCATCCGCGCCATGACCTACCCCGTCGCGGCGATACTCGTCCCGCTCGTGTGGCTGATCTGGAACCGGCTCCGCGGGCCGTTCCGGTATCCGTGGGACGTCGACGCCCTGATCGTCGCGCCGTTCGTCCTCGACGTCGCGGGCAACGCCGCGAACCTGTACGACACCCTCGGCTGGTTCGACGACTTCTGCCATTTCACCAACTGGGCGCTGCTGAGCGCCGCCGTCGGCGCGGCCCTGCGGCGTGGGCCGGTGATCCCGGCGTGGATGCTGGCGTTCACCTGTGCCGGAGCCGGCGCGATCGCGGCGATCCTCTGGGAGATCGCCGAGTACGCCACGTTCATCATGAACACGACCGAGGTGGTCAGCATCTACCGCGACACCATCGGCGACGAGGCGCTGGGGCTGTCCGGGGCGACGCTCGCCGGCGTGCTCACCGCGCTGGGCTCCCGCCGCCGCCGGACCGCGGCGCCGGCGGCCGGTGACCCGCCCGTCGAGGTCGCCCCGCCGTCGCCGGAGCCCTGAGCGCCGGGCCTCAGGTGAGCACGGGCCGCCGTGGCGGCTTTCGGCGCGCGAGCTCGGACTGGTACTCCCGGCCGATCTCGTCGGCGTGCTCGCGCAGGTAGGCGGTCAGCGCGGTGGGGCAGGTCGCCTCGCCCTCCACCATGACGAGCTCGGCCATCAGGCCGTCGATCTCGTCGCGGGTGAGCACGACGTCCCTGGTCAGCAGCGACATCCCGCGCAGCACGAGCGACACGACGGCCGGGGAGAGATGGACGGGGCGGAACGCGGTCCCGATGGCCTCGGCGATGGTCGCGACCAGGTCCTCGAAGGTGAACGACTCGGGCCCGATCGCGTCGACGACCGTGTCCTCCCGCTGCGCGCCGAGCCGTACGCACAGGTCGGCGAGGTCCTCGACGTACACGGGCCGCAGCCGGTACCGCCCATCTCCGGGGATGGCGAACACATGGAACTGGCGGAGCAGCCACGCGATGTTGTTGATCAGGATGTCCCGTCCGCCGAAGATCACGCTGGGCCTGACGATGGCGTGGGACATGCCGCCGTCCCGGATGAGTTCCTCCACCTCGGCCTTGCCG
>DASQPY010000545.1:0-2167 GCA_035643735.1 Actinoallomurus sp.
GCGTCGTCATAGACGTGCACGCCGAGGATCGGGCCGAAGTACTCCCTGGTGAAGATCTCGTCGGCCGGATCCGCGCTCTCCAGGATGGTCGGCTGGACGAAGTAGCCCTCCGAGTCGTCCAGGCCGCCGCCCACGTGGACGGTGACGCCGTCGTGCGCCTTCGCCCGCTCCAGGGCCTCCTTGTGCTTGGCGAACGCCCGATCGTCGATCACCGCGCCCATGAACGCCGACAGGTCCTCCGCGACGTTGCCCATGGTCAGGGACTCGACGGTGCCGAGGAGGTCATCGCGCATGCCGTTCCACAGCGAGCGCGGCAGGTACGCGCGTGAGGCCGCGGAGCACTTCTGGCCCTGGTACTCGAAGGCGCCGCGGACCAGGATCGTGGCCAGCGCCTTCGGGTCGGCCGACGGGTGGGCCACCACGAAGTCCTTGCCGCCGGTCTCGCCGACGAGCCGGGGGTAGGCGTGGTAGCCGGCGATGTTCTCGCCCACCGTGCGCCACAGGTGCTGGAAGGTGGCGGTGGAGCCGGTGAAGTGGATGCCCGCCAGGTCCGGCTGGTGCAGCGCGACCTCAGAGACGGCCTGGCCGTTCCCGGTGACCAGGTTGATCACGCCCGGCGGGAGCCCGGCCTCTTCGAGCAGCCGCATGGTGAAGTGCGCGGCGAACGTCTGCGTCGGGGAGGGCTTCCACACGACGACGTTCCCCATCAGCGCGACCGAGGCCGGCAGGTTGCCGGCGATCGCGGTGAAGTTGAACGGCGTGATCGCGACGACGAAGCCCTCCAGCGGCCGGTACTCCATCCGGTTCCAGACGCCCGGGGAGGAGATCGGCTGCTGGCTGATCAGCTCGCGCGCGAAGGAGACGTTGAACCGGAAGAAGTCGATCAGCTCGCAGGCCGCGTCGATCTCGGCCTGCTGCACCGACTTGGACTGGCCGAGGATCGTCGCGGCGTTCAGCGTCGAGCGCCAGGGGCCGGCCAGCAGCTCGGCGGCCCGCAGGAAGATGGCGGCGCGGTCGTCGAACGCCATCGCCCGCCAGCCCGGTGCGGCCGCGCGTGCGGCCTCGACCGCCGCGGTGACATCACCGGCGGTGGCGTCACCCATCCGGCCGAGCACGTGGCGGTGGTTGTGCGGCTCGACGGCGTCGATCGGCTGCCCACCACCGAGGCGCCGCTCGCCGCCGATGGTCATGGTCAGGTCGATCTGCTCACCGGCAAGTTCCTTGATCTTCGCCTCGAGTGAGGTCCGGTCCTGACTACCGGGGGCGTACGTCCTGACCGGCTCGTTCACGGGGATCGGTACGTTCGTCACAGCGTCCATGAAAACTCCTTGACGTCGTCGTCATGAGCATCGTCGCACGTGATGCCTTACCCGACAAAATGACCGTTGATCCAGGTCAGATGTGCGCTGTGACGTCGGAGAGACGGTCGATGACCGGCACTCCGAGCCGTTCCAGATCGGCGCGCGTCTGCAGGCCGCCGGTGTAGAGGACCGCCCGCGCGCCGACGTGCCGGGCGGCGATCGCGTCGTCGGCGCTGTCACCGACCATCACCACGTCGGCGGCGTCGACGCCGAGAGCGGCCAGGTGACGCACCATGAACTCCGCCTTCTCCCCGCCCGCCTCCGCAGGCCGCAGCCCGTCGACCCGGCGGAAGGCCAGATGGATACCGAGCTCGCGTACGGCGACGCCCAGCCGGTCGTGCCGCCACATCGACAGCACCGACTGGGTGTGTCCCTTACCGGCGAGCACGTCGATCGCGGCCTGGGCACCGGCGGCCAGCCCGCAGCGCTCCATCAGGCGGTGGTAGGTGTCGTGGAACGCGGCGTCGAGTCGCTCCCACTCCCCGTCTTCGAGCGCGCGGCCGAGGATCCGCTCGTAGGAGGCCCAGATCGGGCGGCTGTAGACCGAACGGTAGTGGTCCAGCTCCATCGGCGGCAGGCCGTAGGAGCGGAAGACCTCGTTCGTGGCATCGAGGATGGCATCGCGGTCGTCGAAGAGCGTGCCGTTCCAGTCCCAGACGATGTGCATGACGCCCTATCGTCCCCCACGCGACCGCCTCGTTCACCCCGGTGGCCGAGCCCGGGCAGAGCGGCCACCCGGGCTCTGGGACGCGGTTCAGGAGTTCGTGGGATGCGGGCCGACGAAAATGATCACTCGGTTCCCGGTG
>DASQPY010000546.1:0-11755 GCA_035643735.1 Actinoallomurus sp.
CCTCCGCCTGTGCGCCCAGCCGCCGCGGGAGTGCGTGCCCAATCCGCCCAGCCCGATCCCGCCGACGCCGCCGGCCCCGCCGGTTCCGCCCACTCCCCCGCCGACGCCGCCGGTCGGGATGCCCCTCACACCCAGGCCGCCCGCCGAGGCCGCCTCCGGCGCGGGGTCGCTGACCGCCATCGGGGACTCCCTGCCGTTCACGGGCGGGCCGATCGGCGCGCTCACGCTGCTCGGCGCGACCGCCGTGCTGACCGGTGCCGCAGGTGTCGCCGCCTCACGCCGCAAGGCCGCCCGCGACGTCTGACGACGGATGAAGGGGGCGCTCCCATGCCACGGGAGCGCCCCCTTACGGCGGAGACCGGCTCAGTAGTCGAGGGCGACGGCCCCGTCGCTGAGCCGGCCGACCACCGCGTCGAGGTCCTCGGCGTGAATGAGAGCACCGCGCAACCCGTACACGAAGGCGGCGCCCTCGAAGCGTTCCTGGGTCCGGCGCAGGCGCTCGGTCTTGTCGGGGTCTTCGCCGACGAGGTCCTCTGCCCCGGGCACGTCGACCACCAGGAAGGGCCGCGGCCCCTTGTCGGCGATCCGCAACCGCGACACGCGATCCCAGGGGACGAACACGTCGTAACCGCGGCGAGCGAACACCCGGAGCCGTACGCCGTCGGCGGTGAAGACGGGAGGGTTCCGCAGGAGCCGGAACTCCCCGCGGGCGAGCAGTGCCATCACGGTGGCGGAGGCGAGCAGTCCGACGGCCAGCACCGGGAAGAAGACGAACACGAGCGTGGCGACGGGCTGTCCGGACAGCGGACCCATCGTGGCCAGCAGATACCCCACCATCACCAGGACGATGAGGGCCCCGGCGGCCGAGACCCCCGCCACCGTCGCGGTCAGGTACGCGGGCGCCGCGGCGACAGGAAGAGGGAAGTCGCTCTTCTGCTCCACTGCGGGAGGGTAACCGGATCCGCCTCACTCCTGCCACGCCCCGCGCCGCGTACCCCGCCGAAGATCACCGTCGGTTCGGCGGTCAGGGCTTGCGGCCGGCGCCGCCGATCGCCCAGACCGTCCTGGGGTCGACGCTGGGCCCGGCCGGACCGGGCCGCCACGCGGGCAGGTGGACGATACCGGGATCCGCCAGGTCCAGCTTGTCGAAGTACGGCTCGACCTCGGCACGGCTGCGTATGTTCTCGCGCCGCGGCGCACCAGAGACGTCCTTGTCCCGGTACATCGCAGCGATCTGCCCGGTGACCTGGGGCCGGCTGTCGGAGATCGGGTGCGAGATCACCATCCAGCTCGCCGGAGCGATCGCCTCGCGCAGGCGCCCGACGATGTCGAGCGGGACCTCGTCGTCGGAGATGGTGGTGAAGGCGGAGACCAGCAGGATGGCGACGGGTTCGTCGAGGTCGATGAGGCTGCGCAGGTCGGGGTGGGCCAGGAGCCTGTCGGGGTCGCGCATGTCGGCCTGGATCACCCCGGTGCGCTCGTCGCCGGCCAGGATGGCGCTCGCGTGCGCGACCACGACCGGGTCGATGTCGACGTAGATCACGCGTGAGTCCGGCGCGGCGGCCTGGGCGACTTCGTGCGCGTTGTTCTGGGTGGGCAGGCCGCAGCCGATGTCGATGAACTGCCGGATGCCCTCGCCGGCGAGGAAGCGTACGGCCCGGCCGAGGAACTTGCGGGTCTCATGGGCCATCGGGAGTTCCGGGACGAGCGCGATGGCCTGCTCGGCCGACTCCCGGTCGGCGGCGAAGTTGTCCTTGCCGCCCAGCAGGTAGTCGAGCACACGTGCTTCGTTGGGTGTCCGAGGATGGAAGCCGGCAGAGGCACGGGTCGTCTCGGCCATGCTGTCACCTCCCGAAGATCTCCTGCGGTGGCAGAGTATCCGGGCAAGCCCCGATGTCTCGCAGGGATATCTAGATGAGGCGGCGTTCCACTCATCACGTTCGGCGCGGCCGTCACACTCCGGAGGCGCCGTGAACGCCGCGTCATCATCGGCCGCGACCGCTGGAATCGCGCCGACCGGCCGCCCTTGCCATCGCCGCCGGCGCCCTGGAAGATGCGCGCGACAGACCTCGGCGGCACCCGGGCTCCCAGGAGGAGGCTTGTTCCATGCCCTCCATCGACGCCGGTGACCCGGTGATCGGCCAGACGCTCTCCACCCTGCTCCTGCGCTCACATCTGATGGCGCCGGGAAACCTGGCGGACCACCTGGCGGAGGCGGCGCGCCCGCTGGGCGTCTCGAAGGCGCGGATCTATCTGGCGGACCTCCAGCAACACCGGTTACGGCCGATGCCCGATGGCTCCGGCAGCGGGACGGCGCCGCTCGATGTCGAGTCGACGACGGCCGGGCGGGCCTTTCAGACGATCACCATCCGACTCGCCGAGATCGAGCACCGGGCAGGCCGGGACGGCCCGTTCCGGCTCTGGGTCCCGCTGCTGGAGGGGGTGGAGCGCCTGGGAGTTCTGGAGCTGTGCTTCACCCATGACGGCGGCGAGGCGAGCACCCGGCCTCTCGAGGATGGCACCGGGAGGAAGATCAGCGCGGCGACGCTCGAAAGATGCCGGATACTCGCCTCGCTCACCGGCCTGCTCATCTCCAGCAAGGGCACGTACAGCGACATCTACACCGAGATACAACGCAGCCAGGCCATGGCGCTCCAGGCGGAGTTGGTCTGGGCCTTCATGGCGCCGCGTACGTTCGCGACCAGCCGGGTGCAGTTCGCCTCCGCCCTGGAACCGGCCTACGAGGTCGGCGGGGACGCCTTCGACCATTCGCTGATGGGCGACCGCTTCCACGTGTCGCTCTTCGACTCGGTGGGCCACGATCTGACCGCCGGTCTGATCTCCAGCGTCGCGATGGCGTCCTGCCGCACCACCCGCCGGTCCGGCGGGGGCCTGACCGACATCGCGGTCCGCGCCGACCAGGCCATCGCGAAGGAGTTCGGCGCCTCCCGGTTCGCCACCGCACTCCTGTGCGACCTCGACATCGCCGGCGGTGAGTTCGCCTGGCTGCCCTGCGGCCACCCGCCACCGCTGCTCATCCGCGGCGACACGGCCAGAGAGCTCGCTCGCCCTCCCTGCCTTCCGCTGGGACTGGGCGAGATCGACGCCGACCTGGCCGAACGCGGCGGAGCCGTCGGCGGCGGGTCTTCGGCCGGCGGGTACAGCGGGGCGCCGGTCACCGGCTACACCGAGCAGCTACAGGCGGGTGACCGGCTGCTGCTCTACACCGATGGGGTCACCGAGGGACGCGACGGCGACGGCCGGCAGTTCAGCGCCGCCCGTCTCAGCGAATTCGTCGTCCGCCGGAGCGCCGAGGGCCTGGCGGCACCGGAGATCCTCCGCAGCCTGAACCGGGCGGTACTCGAGCACCAGCACGGGCACCTCTCCGACGACGCGACCGTGATCCTGCTGGAATGGATGCCCACGCGGCCTGGGCACCGGCTCACTCTCTAGGCCTGCACGCCCAACCCCTCTCTTTCATGGTTTAACCCCGCGCCTTTCGAAGAGGCGAGTACGGCGAGGTAGACGCGATATGAATTGTGGATACGTTGCGTCATGACCAGCCGACGACGATAGGGCCGAAGTCGAAACGCGCCCAGCTTCCGTATGCCGGGGTCCCATTCTTTGGCGAAGTCTCGCTCTCGAAGCCGCCGCCTCCTCCGGCTCCGGCGTGGCCGCGATGTTGGGCCGCGACCAGCACGGGCAGGGAGAACATGACCAGGTTCGACCGCTCCGATCACCGTTACTCGCGGATCGATCACGCGGTCGGCTTCGTTCGTCCGACATTAAGGAGAGAGCCATGGGTTCCACGGACAAAGCCCGCAACAAGGGCGAGGAGATCAAGGGCAAGATCAAGGAGACCACGGGCAAGGCCGTCGGAAATGATGAAATGGAGGCCGAGGGCGAAACCGATCAGAAAAAGGGCAACATGAAGCAGGCCGGCGAAAAGATCAAGGACGTTTTCAAGGACTGACGGTCCGGCGCGCAGGGTCCATCTCCGGCGAGGTGGGCCCTGGCGTCCCGGCCACGCCCGTGCGGTCAGGCGGGTGTGACGCCGTGGTTGCGCAGGTGCTCGTACACGACGCTGGTACGCACATCGGCGATCTCGGGGCGCTGGGTGAGACGGTCGATGACGAAGGCGTACAGCCGATCGTTGTCCTCGACGGCGACGTGGATGAGGAAGTCCTCGTTGCCGGAGACGACGAACACGCCGACCGTCTCGGGAAGCGTGCTCACCCAGTCGCGGAATCCCTCGATGTTGCGGCGGGACGGTGGCCGGATGCGCACGGCGATCAGGGCCTGAACCGGCCGGCCGATGCTGCCGAGGTCGACGTCGAGCAGTGCTCCGCGGATGACACCGCGCTCACGCAGCCCGCGCGTACGGTCCAGCGCGGTGGTGGGCGAGACCCCCACGGCGGCGGCGATGTCCCGGTTGGTGCGCCGTGCGTCCACCTGGAGTTCGCGCAGGATCGCCGTATCAAGTTCGTCCAGTCCCGCCATCGGGCACCACGCTCCGAATTAAATACGGATTGTTTTACTTACAGTATCTGTATATCTACCATCGAGTGCTAACTGACGCACTAGTGGAGATCCAGATGACGAATCCTCCTGATGAAGAAACAGTCGCTCTGGGTTTCGCCCCCGACGAGATCATCACCGACCAGCCGACCCGGTCCGCCCGGCTGAAGTGGATCGTGATCGTGGACGAGACCCTGCCGGGTGGGCTGATGGTCAACGCGGCCGTCTGTGTCGCCGCGGCGACCGGGGCCCAGGTCGAGGGGCTGGTCGCCCGCGGTGGCCCGGACGCGTCGGGAGCCTGGCATCCCGGGCTGCCCTGGGCGGGGTGCACGGTCCTCGGCGCCGCACCGGAGTTGCTGGCCGAGGCCCGCGCCAAGGCCGTGGCCGCCGGCGACCTCCTGGTCGTCGACATGCCGGCGGCCGCACAGACGAACCGCGTCTACGACGGCTACCTCGACGAACTCGCCACGACCCCCGCCGAGAAGCTGGCCGTCGGCGCGGTGAGCGTCATCGGGCCGCGCAACCGCGTCGACAAGATCGCCAAGAGGCTCACCCTGCTGTCATGAGCCCGCGTGGTCCTGGCCTTCCTGGTCGCTCAGGCCAGTGCCCAGCGGGCCTCGGTCCGGACGCCGGCGTCCGGGTCGCTCAGCGCGTTCGTCAGCGCGGTGCGGGCGTAGTGGCGGTCGGCCGCCCAGGTGCTCAGTGCTCGTACGGCGGCCCGGCGTACGGCCACGATCTCGTCGTCCAGGACGCTGGTCAGGGGGCCGATCGCGGAGCGGCTGTCGAGGCGGCCGAGGGCGGCGGTGGCGCGTTCGCGCACACGCCAGGCCGGGTCGGTCAGGGCGATCTCGCCGAGTTCGGCCGCGGCACGCAGAACCACCAGGCCGCGTACGGTCTCCGCCCGCGTGACGTCCCGGTGGCTGAGCGCCCGGCTGTAGATCTCCCAGGCGGCCGCGCGCATCACGCGGACGAGTTCGGCGGCCACGGCGCGTACGTACGGGTCCCCGCTCGCCGCCTCGGTCTCGACCAGCGCCCGGACGCCCTCCTCACCGATGAGCACCTCGCGCTCGTCGATGAGAGCGTCGGCGGCGGCGTGGCGCACGCGGGCGTCAGTCAATCGATTAGGTAGGAAAACTCAGGTCTTCTCCAGGTACTCCGCGCGCTCTTCGTCCACCAGGGCGGCGAGCTCGGCCGCCAGCCCCGGATGATCGCGCAGCTCGGGGTCCGCCTCCACGAGCTCGCTCGCCTCGGCACGGGCCGCCTTGATGATCTCCTCGTCGCGGAGCAGGGTGAGCAGCCGCAGGCTGGAGCGCCGGCCGGACTGGCTCTCGCCGAGGACATCGCCCTCACGGCGCTGCTCCAGGTCGAGGCGGGACAGCTCGAACCCGTCCAGGGTCGAGGCCACGGCGTCGAGACGTTCGCGCGCCCTCGACTCCTCCACCGCGTCCGTGACGAGCAGGCACAGGCCGGGATGGCGGCCACGGCCGACACGGCCGCGCAGCTGGTGGAGCTGGGAGACGCCGAACCGGTCGGCGTCCATCACCACCATGACGGTGGAGTTGGGCACGTCGACGCCGACCTCGATCACGGTGGTCGCGACCAGCACGTCCAGCTCGGCGGCGGCGAACCTGCGCATCACCGTGTCCTTGTCGTCGGGGTGCATCCGGCCGTGCAGGATGCCGATCCGCAGGCCGTGCAGCGGCCCATCGGTGAGCTTCGGTGCGACGTCGAGCACGGCCAGCGGCGGCCGTCGCGCGGCCTCGTCCTCCTCCACGCCCTCCTCCTCATCCGTGACCGCCTCCCCGGCCGGCTCGTCGCCGATGCGCGGGCACACGACGTACGCCTGGCGGCCCTGCTCGGCCTCCTCGCGGATGCGCTCCCACGCGCGTTCCCAGTAGGCGCGGTTGCCGGCCGGGACGACATGCGTGGCGATCGGGGAGCGCCCGGCCGGCAGCTGGGTCAGGGCGGAGGTGTCGAGGTCGCCGTAGACGGTCATGGCGACGGTGCGCGGGATCGGCGTCGCGGTCATGACGAGGACGTGCGGACGTCCGCCGGTCGCCTTTTCGCGCAGCGCGTCACGCTGCTCGACGCCGAAGCGGTGCTGTTCGTCGATAACGACGAGGCCCAGGTCCGCGAACTGGACGTGCTCCTGCAGCAACGCGTGGGTGCCGACGACGATGCCGGCCGCGCCGGAGGCCGCGTCGAGCAGCCCCTCGCGACGCGCCTTGGCGCCCTGCGAGCCGGTGAGGAGGGCGACGCGGGTGCCGTGCTCGGCGCCGCCGAGCCGCCCCGCCTGGGCGAGCGGCCCGAGCATCTCCACGATCGAGCGATGGTGCTGCTGGGCGAGCACCTCGGTCGGCGCGAGCAGCGCCGCCTGCCCTCCCGCGTCGACGACCTGGAGCATCGCGCGCAGGCCGACGACCGTCTTGCCCGCGCCCACGTCGCCCTGGAGCAGCCGGTGCATCGGATGCGTGCGGGCCAGATCGGCCGCGATCTCCTCGCCGACGGCACGCTGTCCCTCGGTGAGCTCGAACGGCAGCATCGCGTCGAACTCGGCCAGCAGGCCGGCGTCGACCGGCGGCCGGGGCGTAGCGGCCAGCTCCGCGGCCGCGCGCCGGCGCTGCGCGAGCGCCACCTGGAGCACGAACGCCTCGTCCCACTTCAGCCGCTTGCGCGCCCGTCCGGCCTCGGCCATGTCCTGCGGCCGGTGGATCCCGCGGTACGCGTCGGACAGCCCGATGAGCCGATGGCCCTTGCGCAGTTGTTCGGGAAGCGGGTCGGCGCCCAGGTCGGCGGTGTCCAGCACCACGCGTACGCAGTCGGCGATCTGCCAGGAGGTCAGCCCCTTGCCCGCCGGATACACCGGGATCAGCTCCTCGGCGAACTCCCGCGCGGCGTCGGCGCCGTCGCCGCCCGCGATCGCCTTGTACTCCGGATGGACCAGTTGGCGCTTGATCCCCCGGCCGGCGCGGTAGAAGCTCACCTTTCCGGCGAAGAGACCCCTCGTGCCCGGGGGAAGCTCGCGTTCGGGCACGTGGGCGCCCTTACCGAAGAACGTCAGGGTCAGGCGGCCACTGCCGTCGGTGACGGTGACCTCGAGGAGGTATCCGGGCTTTCGGGTGATCCGGCGCCCCTGCACCTTTTCCACCTCGGCCATGACCGTGACGTACTCGCCCTCGGCGAGGCTGTCGAGGTCGGTCAGCTCGCCCCGCTGGGCATAGCGGCGCGGATAGTGGCGCAGCAGATCCCCGGCGGTCTCCAGGTCGAGGGCGGCGAGCTTTTTGGCCGCCTTGGCCCCCACCGCCTTGACCAGTGGCTGCTCGAGTGTCGTCACGGAACCTTCCTTATCAGGCCATGTAACAGCCCGGCACCGACAGTTCTATCGGCTCGGGCCGATCCGCGCCCACGGTCCCCCGATCTCCCGTGCCGTGTCCGCTGCCGGACATCTGAAGATTTCCTGCGATCCCGTTGAACCCTCGCGGGGCTGGCCGCGTACCAACAGACACATCCGTACGACCGGCGCCACTCAGGGAGGGACAAATGCACCTTAAAAGCCCGTTCTGCTCGGTCGGTCGCGTCCCTGCCGGCGACGACGGCCGGTACGGGTCCGCCCGCACGAGCGCGGACGGGGGACGGTCCAGGATCAGGAGTGCCACGGGGGCCTACTGATCAGGACAAAGACGGCCGGCCCGGTGCTGGGGGGCACCGGACCGGCGCGGTGCCGGGGGGGAATGGGCCGGCCTGGTGCTGGGGGCACCGGGCCGGCCCGCTCGTCGCCCGTGCGGTCTACTCGACGCCGATGAGCAGCGGATAGCGGTCCTGGCCACCGTCGTAGACCACGACATCGACGTCCGGCCGGTACCCGTGCAGATGCGCCTGTACCGCCTCGACGACACCGCCGGGCGCTCCGGCACCGGTGATCAGCGTGACGAGCTCGCCGCCTCCGGACAGCATCCGCGTGAGGATCCGCAGCGCCACATCGGTGAGGTCGGGCCCGATCACGGACACGTCGCCCTCGATCAGGCCGAGCGTGTCGCCGGGGCGGCAGATGCCGACACTCGTCACCGCCTCCTCCTCGGCCGTCTGGAGCTGACCGGACCTCGTGGCGCCCGCCGCGCTCGTCATGGCGATGACGTCGTCGTCGAAGCGGCGCAACGGATCGTGCACGGCCAGCGCCGCGAGCCCCTGGGCCGACGCCCGGGCCGGGACGACGGCGACGCGTACGCCTTCCTCACGCGCGCGCTGCGCCGCCGCCTCGGCGACCGCGAGCACCTCCCGGTCGTTCGGCAGCACGGCGACCTCATCGCCGGCCCGTACGATCGCACCGGCCAGCTCGTCCAGCGACGGCGTCCCGCCGGTCTCCCGGCGTACGGCCTGGGCCCCGTGGTCCTCGAACAGCGCGGTCAGGCCCTCGCCCAAAGTGACCGCCACGACGCCGCGCCCGGTGTTGCGCGCGTGCCGGTCGGCG
Source organism: Actinoallomurus sp. (assembly GCA_035643735.1). Taxonomy (GTDB): domain Bacteria; phylum Actinomycetota; class Actinomycetes; order Streptosporangiales; family Streptosporangiaceae; genus Actinoallomurus. Next base: position 8,987 of record DASQPY010000546.1, read on the forward strand.
GGCGCCTGCAGGTAGGTCACGCGGATGCGGTGAGGGCGGCCGGCGCGGATGCCGGCCTCGATGGCCTGACCCGCGTCGTCGGTGTGGACGTGGACGTTCCACAGTCCGTCTCCGCCGACCACGACCAGGGAGTCGCCGAGCGCGTCGAGGGCGTCCCGTAGCTCCGGCACGGCGGACTCGTCCGCGTCGAGGAGGTACATGACCTCATAGGCGGTGCCGGAGTGGTCCGCGGGCCGGGTGCCGGGGTCCGCCGCGCCGGAGGGAGCGGTACGGCGCGGCACCTCGTAGGTCTGGGGGAACTCCCCGGTGGCGACGGCGGCGAGCGCCTCCAGCACGACGCACAGCCCGGCCGCGCCCGCGTCGACCACCCCGTTGCGCGCGAGCACGTCCAGCTGCCCCGTCGTCTCGCGCAACGCGGCGCGTGCGTGCTCCGCGACGGTACGCGCGACGGCCCCGGTCTCGCCGCCGTCCGGGCAGGCGGCGGCCACCGTGCGAAGGACGCTGAGCATCGTGCCCTCGACCGGGTGGGCGACGGCCTGGTCGGCCAGCAGTGAGGCGTGCCGCAGCGCCCCCGCCAGGCCGCCTCCGCCACCAAGGACCTCGGCCATGGCGCGCAGGATCTGGCTGAGGATCACACCGGAGTTTCCGCGGGCGCCGAACAGCGCACCCTCGGCGAGCGCGCGCCACGCCGAGGCCGCGTCGGTGTCGCCGGGCAGCCGGTCGACCGCCTCCGCGGCCGCGAGGACGGTCAGGTGGAGGTTGGTCCCGGTGTCACCGTCGGGAACCGGGAAGACGTTGAGCGCGTCGATCTCGGCGCGGGTCCGGCCCAGGGCGTCCGCCGCGAGCCGGCACCAGTGCCGTACGGCCACGGCGTCGCCAAGGTCTCCCACGCCACCTCCAGAGATTTCCGTCGGCACTAGACTTACCGGACAACGAACAGCCGGCTCCAGTAACTCGGCGATTCGCCTCGGCGGGGCGGGGTCGGCTATTCTCTCTCCAGTGCCCTGTCCAGGGCCTCTTTTGACGAGCGCCCGATCCCGGGCCATCCCACTCGACCTTTTGGAGCGCATCCATGGCTTCCGTCTGCGACGTCTGCGGCAAGGGGCCGGGGTTCGGCATGCGCGTCTCTCACTCGCACCGCCGCACCCCGCGCCGCTGGAACCCCAACATCCAGCGCGTGCGTGCGGTCGTCGGCCGCAGCACCAAGCGCATCAACGTGTGCACGTCATGCATCAAGGCGGGCAAGGTCACCCGCCCCGCCGCGCGCTGACGACACGTCCCCCAGGGCGCCGTCAGGCGCCCACACGGACTGTGCTCTCACCGGGCACAACGAACGGCCGGTTCTCCACACGGACCGGCCGTTCGGCATTCCCCGCCCTGCCGCCGGCGCCACCCGCCCAGCACTCCCCCGACCACACCCGCCTGGCGGCATAGGACGAGCCGTTCACATCCTCTCGGCCCGCCGCGCAGCACGCCGTGCCGCTCGCCCCCGCCGGGGCGGGCGTCATACTCTCGGCGGTCCGGGGCACGATGGGACGATGAGAGTCGTGGTACTCGCGGACACGCACGCGCCGCGGCGGTGGCGTGGTTGTCCGCCCGCGGTGGCCGGGCATCTGCGTGGTGCGGAGCTCATCCTGCACGCCGGCGATGTCTGCGTGCCCTCCGTGCTCGACGAGCTGGCCGGCTACGCGCCCGTGAAGGCCGTGCGGGGCAACAACGACGGGCCCGACGTCGCCGCGTGGGGCGCCCCGGACACGCTGGAGTTCGAGCTGGCCGGGCTGCCGGTGGCGATGGTGCACGACAGCGGCCCCGCCGCCCGGCGTACCGCCCGGATGAAACGCCGCTTCCCCGGTGCGGAGCTCGTCGTCTTCGGCCACTCCCACATCCCGCTGGACGAGACCGGCGACGGCGTCCGCATCTTCAACCCGGGCTCCCCCACCGACCGCCGCCGCCAGCCGCACGGCACCATCGGCCTGCTCCGGATCGAGGACGCCCGGATCATCGAGGCGCGGATCGTGCCGGTCACCTGAGTCACCGGCTCACGCTCGGCGAGGGTGCCGGGTGAGTGGACCGGGCGGTCTCGGGAACGTGCGCCGCGCTGAGGAACACCACCGCGCCCAGAGCTACGACCGCCGCCGCCCCGAGCGTGTGACGGCGGGAGCGGCGTACGGCGGTCCGGACCTTCCAGGCGTGGACGAGCTCCACGAGCCGGTCCTGGAGCCGGCGGGCGAGATCGGCGTTGGCCCTGGCGTCGGCGAGTGCCTGGGTCAGCAGGCGGGACCGTACCGGATCCTGTTCGGTGGCCGCGGTGACGGCGAGGTTGGCGGCGACGGTGCCGTGGAACGCGATCGCCGCGCGCAGATCCTCCCGGCCATCCCCGAACGGGCCGAGAAACGCCGACGGATCACGTGCCATCGTCGCCCGCAGATCGCTCAGGTCCGGGTCGTCCAGGTCGGCGAGCGTGGCGATACGGGGCATCAGCGCCTCACCCGTCTGCCAGATCGCCCACGCCACCCCGCCGAGAGCGACCACGAGCCCCGCGAAGGCCAGCACGGCGTTCCCGACATGGGAGATCTTCCCGACCGCGGTCAGGGGCGCTCCGCCGAGCAGCAGCGCGCCCACGCCGGCCGCGCCCGCGACGGTCCACCGGGCGGTCGCCCTCATGTCGGCCACGGCGTCGGAGGGCGAGTGGAGCCGCACCGGCGGCGCGTCCTCACTCATGCGTCTCATCATCGATGCCATAGCGGAAGACGACGTCGCCGTCCGAGG
>DASQPY010000547.1:0-2292 GCA_035643735.1 Actinoallomurus sp.
CTGGGGCACGCCGATCCCGATCATCCACTGTGAGGGGTGCGGAGAGGTCCCGGTCCCGGACGATCAGCTGCCCGTACGCCTGCCGGAGGATCTGCGCGGTGCGGACCTGGCGCCCCGCGGTGTCTCGCCGCTGGCGGCCGCCGCCGCGTGGGTCAACGTCGAGTGCCCGAAGTGCGGTGGCCCCGCCAAGCGGGACACCGACACGATGGACACGTTCGTCGACTCCTCCTGGTACTTCATCCGCTACTGCTCGCCGGACTACAGCGACGGGCCGTTCGACGTCGAGAAGGCGCGCCAGTGGATGCCCGTCGACCAGTACACCGGCGGTGTCGAGCACGCCATCCTGCACCTGCTGTACGCGCGCTTCTTCACCAAGGTGCTGTACGACATGGGCATGCTGGACTGCGTCGAGCCGTTCACCCGGCTGGTCAACCAGGGCCAGGTCATCCTGAACGGCTCCGCGATGTCCAAGACGACCGGCAACCTCGTCGACCTGGGCGAGCAGATCGAGGCGTACGGCGTCGACGCCGTACGCCTGACGATGATCTTCTCGGGTCCGCCCGAGGACTACATCGACTGGGCCGACGTCTCACCGTCGGGCGCGATGAAGTTCCTGGCCCGCGCGCACCGCGTGGCGGCCGACGTGACCTCGGCGCCCGGCGCCGCCGCCTCGGGCGGCGACGTCGAGCTGCGCAAGGTGACCCACCGGACGATCGATGAGGTCACCCGGCTGGTCGAGGCCCACCGCTACAACGTCGCGGTGGCCCGGATGATGGAGCTGACCTCCGCCACCCGCAAGGTGATCGACTCCGGCGCGGGAGGGGGCGACCCGGCGGTACGCGAAGCCGCCGAGACCCTGGCGGTCATGCTGTCGCTGGTGGCGCCCTACACCGCCGAGGAGATGTGGGAGCGGCTGGGACGTGAGGCGTCGGTGGCGAAGGCCGGCTGGCCTGCCGCCGAGCCCGCGCTGCTGGTCCAGGAGTCCGTCACGTGCGTCGTCCAGGTGGCCGGCAAGGTCCGTGACCGGTTGGAGGTCTCGCCGAACATCGGCCAGGACGAGCTGGAGCGCCTGGCGCTGGCCTCGCAGAAGGTCCAGGCGGCCCTCGGTGACCGCGGCATCCGCAAGGTCGTCGTACGCGCGCCGAAGATCGTCAACATCGTGCCGGCGTGAGCCCGAGGGTTCAGCGGTCCTCGTGGTTCCTATGGGACGAATGCCCATGAACGTGACACGAAAGCCGTGAGGACACCCCGTCCGGGGTGCCCTCACGGCTCGAGCACAGTGCCAGGAGACGTGGCCGGTGCGCGCGTCACATCTTGCGGAGCACCGCCACCACGCGGCCGAGGATCGTCGCGTCGTCGCCGGGGATCGGGTCGTACGCCGGGTTGTGCGGCATCAGCCAGACCTTCTCGTCGCGGCGCTTGAACGTCTTCACCGTCGCCTCGCCGTCGATCAGGGCCGCGACGATGTCGCCGTTCTCGGCCACCGGCTGCTGGCGTACGACGACCCAGTCTCCGTCGGCGATCGCGGCCTCGATCATCGAGTCACCGCTGACGTTGAGGAGAAAGTGCGTGCCCTCGCCGACGAGTTGCTTGGGCAGCGCGAAGACGTCCTCGACGGCCTCCTCGGCCAGGATCGGGCCACCGGCGGCGATACGGCCGACGAGAGGCACGTACGTCGGGGCCGGGCGTGCCGCGCTCTCCTGTCCCGACGCCGTCTCGTACGACTCCGGCTCGGCCTGCATGGCCGCCGAGCCGGGCATGCGGACCACGACGGCGCGCGGACGATTGGGGTCACGCAGGAGGAAGCCCTTGCGTTGAAGCGCTCGCAACTGGTGCGACACGCTGGAGGTGCTGGTGAGTCCGACCGATTCGCCGATCTCGCGCATCGACGGGGGATAGCCGCGCCTCTGCACGGAGTCGCGGATCACCTCCAGGACCTTGCGCTGGCGTGCCGTCAGCCCGCTTTCATCACTCGGGCCATCGGGCATTTCCCGGACCTTGCTCATGTATGTCTCCGCTGGATGACTGTGCTCCGGTGACGCGCTGTCGCCGGAATTTCGCTCCTGTAGACGGACGTTAGCGCCTCATCGCTAAATGATCAAACACCTGTTCGAAGATGTCCTGGAAATTTGCCTGTCGTCTGCGGTAGAACTCGTACGAGTGTTCGATCGAAATTTCGTTCGACTCCTCAGAGGGGAGATCGAGATGAGCATGTCCGCTCAGGCCCGCCCTTCCGCGCCACTCCGCCTCACTCGACGTGGGCGCATCGTCGTCGTCTGTGCCGTCGCGCTG
>DASQPY010000548.1:0-3654 GCA_035643735.1 Actinoallomurus sp.
CAACCGCAACAACAACGTCGCCGTCGCTCGTAACGAGGAGGACCGCGACCGGAACCCGCTCATCATCGAACGCGAGCGGAACCGGGACCGGGACCGGGACCGCGGCCCAAACATCTGAGCTCCCGGCGTCTGATCGACCGGGCTCAGGGCGGTCAGATCCGTAGACCGCCCATCGTGACCGGGCGCCGGGGTGACGACCCCGGCGCCCTTCGACTCAGTCCACGCGTTGAGGCGCCATAGGTGCCATCACGACGCCCATGGGCTGATCGGGATAGGAGACCGACGTGCTGAAGAAGACAAGCGCCTCTAGCGGGCTGGTGATCGTCACAGCCGCCGGCGCCCTGCTCGCGAGCTCGCCCGCGTACGCCATGGACAGTCTTACGCAAGGATCGTGGAGCTCTCATCACCACCGCTCGCACCACCGGAACCGCAACTGGAACGGCAACCGGCACCACGGGCGGATCTTCATCCGGATCTACATCTACAACAAGAACAACAACCGCGCGATCGCGGTGGCACGCCCGGAGCACAGACGCCACCACCACCGGGCCCTCGTACCCACTGACGACGTGATCGGCGGAGGCATTGACGCCGGCGGAGGCGGAGGCGGAGGCATTGGCTCCGGCGGAGGCGGAGGTGGAGGCGTGGCGGCGGCCGACCGGACCCCGGTGGCCCCGGCGGCATCCGCACCGGACACGGCGTCGACGAACCAGACTCCCGTGCGCACGGGAGCGCCCGCCGACCAGGGCGCCGCGGCCGCGCCGGCGACCACTTCGGTGGCTCCCCTCGACGAGGCCGCGACCGGCAACGTGAGCCCATGATCGCCGAGTAGGGCCTGTGCCATGAGTCCCGTCCGCGGCGAGCGGACGAGGCAGCCGGCCTGGTCCGGCCGGCCAAGGACGACGCGGCGAGGTGCCGTGGCCGTAGGACGGCGGGCCGCTGAGACAGGCCCAGCACCACCCGGGAGCGGCGAAACGCCGCCCCCACACCACGGGCGTCGGAGCATTGCTCCGGCGCCCGTTTCTGCGTATTTCTGCACTCTTTGTCGCCCTCTTACCCCATCGTGGCGCCATCGCGAAAGTGAGCGGGAATGTACGCCATGGCGCCCAAATCGGGCATCAGTGGCCTTCGTACCATTTTCCGCAAGAAGGAGACGACGTGCAGAAGAGGACATACGCCCTAGCCGGTCTGGCCCTTGCCGCCGCGGGTGGTGTGTTGATCACCAGCTCGCCCGCCCAGGCAGGCGCGCTGGTACAAGGACATCGGCATCATCATTATTCGAGTCACCGCAATTACAACCGGAACGCGAACTGGAACCGCAACCACCACCGCGTCGTCGTGCGCGTGAACGTCCACAACCGCAACGTCAACACGGCCTGGGCCGGAGGCGGTTTCCGCGACAACGACCGGGACGACGACTTCGGGCTGTTCCGGAACCGCCGCTGCCACTTCGGCTGCAACCGGTTCGACCGGTTCGACGACGACTTCGGCCGCGACCGCGACCGCGACGACGACCGCGGTGACAACATCATCGTCGGCAACGACATCCGTACGGCCGGCGACCGCGACTAGGACGGCTGACGCGGCGCTCGTGCACGGCCGCGACGGCGACCCTGGTCAGGAACGGCTGCAAAGGCCGCCGGGTCGCTGAGCCGCCCAGAGTGGACCGGGTGCAGGGGTGAAGGCCCCGGCACCCGGTCACGCTCGTACGGACCCGAAAAGAGCCCTAGGTGCGGTACGGAAGGCGCTTGACCCCGTTGTCGAAGTTGGACAGGAGCAGTTCGGGTTCGCCCGCCGCGCGGATGCTCGGTACGCGGGTGAACAGCTCGCGGAACATCGCGGTCAGCTCGCGGCGCGCCAGGTGCGCCCCCAGGCAGAGGTGCGGGCCGGGGCCGCCGAACCCGACATGGGGGTTCGGCTTGCGGGTGATGTCGAACCTGTCCGGCTCGGCGAAGACCTCCTCGTCGCGATTGGCCGACAGGTAGAACAGCACGACCTTCTCGCCTTCGCGATAGAGGTGGCCGTTCATCTCGTAGTCGCAGGTCAGCGTCCGCCGGAACTGGATGATCGGCGACACGTAGCGCACGATCTCCTCGATCGCCCCGCCGATCCGCCGGTCGAAGTCGGCCAGGAGGATCGCCCGTTGGTCGGGATGGTCGGTGAACAGCGTCAGCCCGTGCGCGATCGCGTTGCGCGTCGTTTCGTTCCCGGCCACGAGCAGCAGGTCGAAGAAGGCGCCGAGCTCGCGTACGGACAGCCGCTCGCCGTCGACGTCGGCGTTGACCAGTGCCGAGATCAGGTCGTCCTCCGGCCTCTCACGGCGCTGCCGCCCGAGGCGCGCGACCAGCCGGTGCAGGTCGACGATGGCCTTGAGGTTGCCGCCCAGGAGCCGGAGGGTACGGAGCCGCGCCACGTCGCCGCGTACGCCGGAGTATTCGGTCATGGCGTCCACGCAGGCGGTGACCTTCGCGTGGGAGTGCTCGGGGATTCCCATCATGGCGCAGATGACCTTGATGGGCAGCCGTGCCGCGACGTCGGCCACGAAGTCGCCGGACCCCGTGCGGAGGACGTCGTCGACGATCTCGGTGGCGGTCTTGGCGATGTGCTCGTCGATCTGGGCGAGCCGCCGCGGAGTGAACGCACGGGACACCACGCGTCGCAGCCGCGCGTGGCGGGGGTCGTCCATGTTGACCATCGGCCGGCCGAACAGCAGGGCGATCCATGGCGGGGGCTCCGGCGAGGTGGCCGCGGGTTCGCTGCTGAACACCTTGGCGTTGCGGCTCGCGTGCACCACGTCGGCGTGGCGCACGAGGGCGTGAAAGCCACGCCCCGCGCGCACGAGGGGGATCCGCTGCTCGTTGAAGAAGACGGGCCGGTCCAGGGCCCGCAGCCGGGCGAACGCCCGCAGCCGATCCTCAGGAGGCCGCGCCCAGAAGTCGAGCGTGGCGAGATCGTCGTTCATCGCACCTCACTGGTTATCGGGGGTCATCTGTTCGACGCCGGTTCGCGCGGGAGCGGTCACGCACGGCACCGGCCGGATCCAGCCACTCTCAGCTCCAGAAGGCGATGTCCACGGGCGACCTCACAAGTTCAACGGTGACTCATCAGCATCGCTCAATCACACACTGTTGCCAACCCTGGTCACGACCGCGGGCTCAGCGAAGGTCGACGCGTACGCGTGGCCAGGCGTTGTTGGCGTAGCCACCCGGGTTCCACAGCGACGCGGCGCATTCGGGCTGGCAGCCCGCGGCGGTGTCCCAGGCCCGCGCGGTGACGGTGGCCGTGCCCGCGGGCAGGTCGAGCACGGTTCGCCACAGCCGCCACGCCCACGGTCCGGGTGCGGGGTCGAGGTCGGCCGGCCGCCACGTGCGTCCCTCGTCCGCGGACACGTCGACGCGGGCGACGCCACGGTGGTCGCCGCCGAAGGCGTACCCGCTCACGGTGACGGGGCCGGCGGGCAGGACCGCGCCGTCGACGGGGCTGAGGATGTCGGCGTTGACCGCGACCGGTCCCAGCGGGAACCCCTCACCGAGGTCGGCGCCCGCGGGCAGCAGCCGGTAGCGGACGGCCTGGAAGTAGTTTGCCGACGGGCTGTCCCGCACCGTGATCCGGTTCACCCACTTCACGCTGCGGGCGCCGATGTAGCCGGGCACG
>DASQPY010000549.1:0-2398 GCA_035643735.1 Actinoallomurus sp.
GCGGCGATTCCGTAGTTGACGAGCACCGCGACGCGCTCGTCCTTGGGGACGAACATGTCGCGGAATCGCCACGCGAACCAGTCGGCCCAGTCGTTGACCGTCCGGACGATCGAGTTGTCGTCATTGGCCTTGAACACGACGAAGGCGATGTGCAGGGCGAGCAGAACGCAAATGATCATCGCGATGACGCGGACGGCGGCGGCAGCGGTGTCGGAGACGCGTCTCACGCCCGTACGCAGGCCCGTGCCCTCGGGGGCGCGGCGGCGGGGGCCCTGCCGTCCGGAAGACGCCGGGCCGTCGGCGTCCGGCGCCGCTCTCGGGACGGGGACCGTCGGAGCCTCCTGGTCGGACCCCTTTTCGGCGCCCTTAATGGTCTTGTCTGACTCTTCCCGCCATTTCGCCATATTCATTTCCTACTCGGGGGGAGCGGCCTCAGCAGCGTGGTTTGGATGATCGCCACTGGGTATATCCGCATCGCGTAACCGTTGTTTCGGGCTCGTACTAATGCGAGTTCCACCGGTGACGAAATCCATAGATCCAGATTTCGCGCAGACTCCGCGCCCTCCCACTCGGATCCCGTCGCATCGCCACTGCCGGGAGGGCGCGGGCACGCGGTCCCCGGGGGCGTACGTACCCTGGGGCCCGTGATCGCCATTGGCTTCGACCTGGATCTGACTCTCGCCGACACCCGAGAGGGTATCGCTGCGACCTTCGCCGAGCTCGCCGCTCATACCGGTGTCCCCATCGACACGGACGCCGTCGTCTCCCGGCTCGGGCCGCCGCTGGAGACCGAGCTGCTGAACTGGTTCCCGGCCGAGGACGTGCCCGAGGTGGCGGCGATCTACCGAGGTTTCTACGGCGAGATCGCGGTGCCCGCGACGGTTCCGATGCCCGGTGCCGTCGAGGCCGTCGAAGCGGTGAGGGCCGGCGGCGGGCGCGTCATCGTGGTCACCGCCAAGAGCCAGACGCACGCCGAGTCGACCGTTCGCGTCCTCGGCATGAAGGTCGACGAGGTGGCCGGGTCACTCTTCAGTACCGCCAAGGGCACCGCACTGCGACGGTTCGGTGCGACCGTGTACGTGGGCGATCACGTCGCCGACGTCGACGCGGCACGCGCGGCCGATGCCCGCAGCGTGGCCGTCGCCACCGGCCCGTACGACTCGGCGGCGCTCCTGGCCTACGGAGCCGATATCGTGTTGCCCGATTTGCGGGTTTTCCCGGAGACTTTGACCGAACTGATCAACCCAGGTCCCGCTTCGAGGCAATAACCTTGATATGGCCTGTCCGGACAAGAGCTAGCAACGAGGTCACCTGTGCCCAGTGGCAAGGTCAAGTGGTACAACGCCGACAAGGGGTTCGGCTTTCTCACCCGTGACGACGGCGGTGAGGTCTTCGTGCATTCCTCCGCGCTGCCGTCGGGGGTCGACTCGCTCAAACCCGGTCAGCGCGTGGAGTTCGGTGTCGTCGAGGGGCGCAAGGGCCAGCAGGCGCTGAGCGTGCGCCCGATCGACGCGCCGCCCTCGGTGGTCAAGTCCAAGCGCAAGAAGCCCGACGAGATGGTCATTCTCGTCGAGGACCTCATCAAGCTGCTCGAAGGCGTCTCGGAGACGTACCGCAGAGGCAAGCACCCCGAAGGCAAGATGGCCAAGAAGCTCGGTGACGTGCTGCGCGCGGTCGCCGACGACTTCGAGGCGCAGTAGCGCCGCCCTCGCGCCGCCCCGGTCAGGCGGCGGTGTCGGCCACGGTCGGCTCGCCCTCCGTACGCTTGTCCCTGCGACCTGCGACGCGGCGGGCCGCCCGGCGGGTCAGTAGCCCGATCAGGGTCACGGCCAGCGCCGCGGCGACGATCGCCAGGGCGATGTGGCCGTTCGGGGCGATGATCGACATGCCCAGTCCGAGCAGACCGCCGACCACCCACACGAGCTGGTGGATCGTCTCTGAGACCGCGAACGTCGAGGAGCGGACCTCCTCGCCGATCTCGCGCTGCACGATCGCGTCGAGCCCGAGCTTGCCCAGGCTCTGGCCCAGCGCTCCGACGAAAGCGACCACCAGCGCGGCCACCAGGCCGAAGAACACCGCGCACACCGCGGCGGTCAGCGTCGCGACGAGAAGCGTGGAGAACACGATGCCCAGCGGCGCGCGCGCCTTGAGCAGCGCGCCCAGGCCCGTACCGACCAGCCCGCCGAGGCCGGCCGAGGCGGCCAGCAGCCCCAGCGCGATGTTCGGCGACACGCCGTGGACGAAGCCCTTGGTGCGCAGCAGGAAGGCCAGATAGAGGATCAGGAACCCGGACAGTGCGCGCAGCGCGGCGTTGGCGCGCATCGCCTCACCGACCACCGGGCCGACGCGCAGCAGGGTCCGCCAGCGGCCGGACGTACGGGCCGGGGCGGACTCAGGG
>DASQPY010000550.1:0-8942 GCA_035643735.1 Actinoallomurus sp.
CGACAACAAGTTCGCCTCGCTCAACTCCGCGGTCTGGTCGGGTGGCTCGTTCATCTACGTGCCGCCGGGCGTGCACGTCGAGATCCCGCTGCAGGCCTACTTCCGGATCAACACCGAGAACATGGGCCAGTTCGAGCGGACTCTGATCATCGTCGACGAGGGTGCGTACGTGCACTACGTCGAGGGCTGTACCGCGCCGATCTACAAGTCCGACTCGCTGCACTCCGCGGTCGTCGAGATCGTCGTGAAGAAGGACGCCCGCTGCCGCTACACGACCATCCAGAACTGGTCGAACAACGTCTACAACCTCGTGACCAAGCGCGCCGTCTGTTACGAGGGCGGCACCATGGAGTGGGTCGACGGCAACATCGGCTCCAAGGTCACCATGAAGTACCCCGCGATCTACCTCATGGGCGAGCACGCCAAGGGTGAGACGCTGTCCATCGCCTTCGCGGGCGAGGGCCAGCACCAGGACGCCGGCGCCAAGATGGTGCACGCGGCGCCCAACACCTCCTCGACGATCATCTCCAAGTCGGTGGCGCGCGGCGGTGGCCGTACGAGCTACCGCGGCCTGGTCCAGGTGCAGGAGGGCGCGGAGCACTCCAAGTCCACGGTCAAGTGCGACGCGCTGCTGGTCGACCAGATCAGCCGCTCCGACACCTACCCCTACGTCGACGTCCGCGAGGACGACGTCGAGATGGGCCACGAGGCGACCGTCTCCAAGGTCTCGGAGAACCAGCTGTTCTACCTCATGAGCCGCGGGCTCACCGAGGACGAGGCCATGGCGATGATCGTGCGCGGCTTCGTCGAGCCGATCGCCCGCGAGCTGCCGATGGAGTACGCCCTCGAGCTCAACCGCCTCATCGAGCTGCAGATGGAAGGAGCCGTCGGCTGATGGCCGTACAGACCACCATGCCGGCCGGCGCCACGTCCGAACGCCCCAGCGGCACTCTCCACGAGCGTGCCTCCTACGACGTCGCCGACTTCCCGGTCCCGAACGGGCGCGAGGAGGAGTGGCGGTTCACCCCGCTGCGCCGCCTGCGCGACCTGCACAAGGGCGCCGAGGCCGACGGCAAGGTCGTCGTCGGTGTGGACGCCGCGCCGGAGGTGACGGTCGAGACCGTCGCCCGCGCGGACGAACGCGTCGGCAGGGCCTATGTCCCGGCCGACCGGGTGAGTGCGCAGGCGTACGCCTCCTTCGCCCAGGCGACCGTGATCACGGTGCCGAAGGAGGTCGTGGCCACCACCCCGACCGTCGTGTCACTGCGCGGCGAGGGCGGCGTGGCCTACGGCCACACGACCGTCATCCTCGAGCCGTACGCCCAGGCCACCGTGGTGCTCGACCACACCGGCAGCGCGACCTACGCGGACAACGTCGAGTTCGTGGTGGGCGACGGAGCGTCCCTGTCCGTCTTCAGCCTGCAGAACTGGGCGGCGGACGCGGTGCACCTGTCCCACCAGCACGCCCGGCTCGGCCGTGACGCGAAGTTCAAGAGCTTCACCGTCAGCCTCGGTGGCAGCGTCGTGCGCATCGCCCCGTCCGTGTCCTACGACGCGCCGGGCGGCGACGCCGAGCTGTACGGGCTCTACTTCGTCGACGCCGGCCAGCACATCGAGCACCGGCTGCTCGTCGACCACACCCAGCCGAGCTGCCGCAGCCGTGTTGACTACCGCGGCGCGCTGCAGGACGAGGGCGCGCACGCCGTCTGGATCGGCGACGTGATCATCCGGGTCGAGGCCGAGGGCACCGACACGTACGAGCTGAACCGCAACCTCGTGCTGACCGACGGCACCCGCGTCGACTCGGTGCCCAACCTGGAGATCCTGACCGGCGAGGTCGCCGGCGCCGGGCACGCCTCGGCGTCCGGCCGGCTCGACGACCAGCACCTGTTCTACCTCCAGGCCCGCGGCATCCCGTACGACCTGGCCCGGCGCATGGTCGTCCGCGGCTTCCTCGGCCAGCTCGTCGACAAGATCGACCTGCCCGAGCTGCAGGAGCAGGTGCGTACCGCGATCGACAAGGAGCTCGACCGATGAGCTTCGTGAAGGCCTGCGCGCTGGCCGACGTGCCCGAGGAGGGGGCGTTCGCGGTCGAGATCGAGGACACGCCGGTGGCGGTCGTCCGCATCGGCGAGGAGGTCTTCGCGCTGCGCGACGTCTGCTCCCACGCCGAGGTCGCGCTCAGCGAGGGTGAGGTCTATGACCACACGATCGAGTGCTGGCTCCACGGTTCGTGCTTCGACGTGCGCACCGGTAAGCCCACCAACCCGCCGGCCACACAGCCGGTTCCCACATACCGAGTGAAGATCGAGGGCGACGACGTCTACGTGTCGCTCAAGGAGTCCTGAGATATATGTCCACGCTTGAGATTCGCGACCTGCATGTCTCCGTAGAGGACAAGGAGATCCTGCGGGGCGTCGACCTGACCGTACGGGCGGGAGAGACCCACGCGATCATGGGGCCGAACGGCTCCGGCAAGTCCACCCTCGCCTACGCCATCGCCGGTCACCCCAAGTACGACGTCACCAGCGGCGAGGTGCTGCTGGACGGCGAGAGCGTGCTGGACATGACCGTCGACGAGCGCGCACGCGCCGGGCTGTTCCTCGCCATGCAGTACCCCGTCGAGGTGCCGGGCGTCTCGGTGTCGAACTTCCTGCGCACCGCGGTCACCGCCGTGCGCGGCGAGGCGCCGAAGCTGCGTGACTTCGCCAAGGAGATGCGCGGCGCGATGGCCGATCTGCAGATCGACTCGGCGTTCGCCCAGCGCAACCTCAACGAGGGCTTCTCCGGTGGTGAGAAGAAGCGCCACGAGATCCTCCAGCTGGAGATGCTCAAGCCGAAGGTCGCGGTACTCGACGAGACCGACTCCGGCCTCGACATCGACGCGCTCAAGGTCGTCTCCGAGGGCGTCAACCGGTTCCGCGAGGGCGGCGAGACGGGCGTCCTGCTGATCACGCACTACACGCGGATCCTGCGCTACGTGGAGCCCGACTTCGTCCACGTCTTCGCGGGCGGTCGCGTGGTCGAGGAGGGCGGCTCGGAGCTGGCCGACCTGCTCGAGAGCGAGGGCTACGAGAAGTTCACGAAGGCAGGCGCATCCGGGTGAGCATTGACGTCGGACAGATCCGCAAGGACTTCCCGATCCTCACGCGTACGGTCCGTGAGGGGCGGCCGCTGGTCTACCTCGACAGCGCGAACACCTCGCAGAAGCCGCTCCAGGTGATCGACGCGATCGAGGAGTTCTACTCCCGGCACAACGCCAACATCCACCGGGCGACCCACCAGCTGGGCGAGGAGGCGACCGAGGCGTACGAAGGTGCGCGGATCAAGGTCGCCGGCTTCATCGGCGCGGCGGACGAGTCCGAGGTGGTATTCACCAAGAACATCTCCGAGGGGATCAACCTCGTCGCGTACGCCCTGGGCAACGCGGCCGCCTCCGGCCCCGAGGCCGAGCGGTTCCGCGTCGGCCCCGGTGACGAGATCGTCATCACGGAGATGGAACACCACTCGAACATCGTGCCCTGGCAGCTGCTGGCCCAGCGCACCGGTGCGACGCTGCGCTGGTTCGGGGTGACCGACGACGGTCGTCTCGACCTGACGAACATCGGCGAGCTCATCAATGAGCGCACGAAGATCGTCGCACTGGCCCACCAGTCGAACGTCCTCGGCACCGTGAACCCTGTACGCGAGGTCACCGCCAAGGCGCACGCCGTCGGGGCGCTCGTCCTGATCGACGGTGCCCAGGCGGTTCCGCAGATGCCGGTGAACGTCCAGGAGCTGGGTGCCGACTTCTACGGGTTCACCGCGCACAAGCTGTGCGGCCCGACCGGCATCGGTGTCCTGTGGGGGCGCCGCGAGCTGCTCGAGACGCTCCCGCCCTTCCTGGGCGGCGGCGAGA
This sequence comes from Actinoallomurus sp., assembly GCA_035643735.1. GTDB lineage: Bacteria > Actinomycetota > Actinomycetes > Streptosporangiales > Streptosporangiaceae > Actinoallomurus. The sequence goes on from DASQPY010000550.1 coordinate 3,899, forward strand.
TGATCGAGACCGTGGCGATGGAACGCTCTACGTTCGCTCCGCCGCCGCACAAGTTCGAGGCCGGCACGATGCCGATCGCCGAGGCGGCCGGGCTGTCGGCCGCGATCGACTACCTGCACGACATCGGCCTGGAGGAGATCCACGCGTACGAGCACGAGCTGCTCGCGTACGCGCTGGAGCAGCTGCGGGAGGTCGAGGGCCTGCGGCTCCTCGGGCCGGCCGAGGCCGCGGACCGCGGCGGAGCGCTGTCGTTCACGCTCGACGGCCTGGACGGGCGGGAGATCCACCCGCACGACGTGAGCCAGGTCCTGGACGCGCACGGCGTGGCCGTACGCGCCGGTCACCACTGCGCGCGTCCGCTGCACCGCAGGTTCGGCCTCACCGCGAGCACCCGTGCGTCGCTGTACTTCTACAACACGCACGCGGAGGTCGACGCACTCGCCGAAGGACTGCGGCAGACACAGAAATTCTTCGGCTCGGCCTGACGTTGATCTAAGTCGGTCGCAGGGAAGGAAAGGGAATGCAGCTCGAGTCGATGTACCAGGAGATCATCCTGGATCACTACCGGAACCCGCACCACAAGGGTCTCCGGGATCCTTACGACGCCGAGGTGCATCACGTCAATCCGACCTGCGGTGACGAGGTGACGCTGCGCGTCCGCCTGGACGGTGATGACGTCGCGGATGTCTCCTATGACGCGATGGGTTGTTCGATCAGCCAGGCCAGCGCGTCGGTGATGGCCGATCTGATCATCGGCAGGCCGGTCAAAGAGGCGATGAACACCGGTGATGAGTTTCTCAAGCTGATGCAGTCCAAGGGGCAACTGGACCCCGACGAGGACATCCTGGAAGACGCCGTCGCCTTCACGGGAGTGTCCAAGTACCCCGCCCGCATCAAGTGCGCCCTGCTCGCCTGGATGGCGTGGAAGGACGCGACCGCGAAAGCCATGGAGGCGCGCGCGTGAGCGAGCGGAGCGAGTGAACCGTTCAACACAGTGCGCCCGGTCTACCATCCGACGTAGGAGGACTCATGTCCGAAACACAGATCGCTGAGGACGAGGTTCTCGAGGCCATGCGAGACGTGGTCGACCCCGAGCTCGGCATCAATGTCGTGGACCTGGGGCTGGTGTACGGCGTCAATATCGGTGACGACCACATCATCACGCTCGACATGACCCTCACGAGCGCCGCCTGCCCGCTGACCGACGTCATCGAGGACCAGACGAACAGCGCCCTGGAGGGGATCGCGGAGAAGGTCACCATCAACTGGGTGTGGCTGCCGCCGTGGGGCCCGGACAAGATCACCGACGACGGCCGCGAGCAACTGCGCGCCCTCGGCTTCAACGTCTGACGGCCGCCTGCTCCATCACCCAGATGGCGATCTGGGTGCGCGAGGTGAGGCCGAGCTTGGCCAGAATGTTCTCGACGTGGCCCTCCGCGGTCCGCTGCGCGATGGCGAGCCGCGTGGCGACCTGCCGGTTCGTCAGCCCCTCGGCGACGAGAGCGGCGACCTGCGTCTCGCGCGGCGTCAGCCGTGCCTCGGAAGCCGGGCGCGCCGCCGCGCCGGGAGCGCTTTCGCCCTCCTCCAGGGCGAACGCGATCGCCGCGGCGAAGTCGAGTTCCCTCCCGGCGCGGAAGGCCGCCGCGTAGGCATCGTCGCCGAGCTCCGCGCGCAGCCGCGTCTCCGACCGGTCGCGCAGGTCCGCGTACGGCCGGAAACCCGGCAGTGCCACGCCGATCGCCCGCCAGGCCGACTCCGCCGCGCCGAGCAACCTGGCCGCGCGCTGGGGATCACGGCCCTCGGTGACCGTCGCCCAGCCCAGCGCCTCCAGGTTCCACGCCGGTCCCCAGCGGTCGTCCAGGGAGTGCTGGTGGCGCAGGCCCTCACGGAAGCACGCGATGGCACGGGCGGCGTCGCCGGATCGCCAGGCCGCGAATCCGACGGCCCACTTCCCCCACGAGACCGCCCACCCGGCGCTCGCGTCCTCGGCCCGCCGCAGACAGTCCGCCGCGATCTCGCCCGCACGCTCGTGACCGAGAAGCGACGCGGCCATCGAGCAGAAGAGGACGGCCAGAAAGAGGTCGTTGCGGTCGCGGTCGACGTCGAACCTCTCGATGGCCGTCTCCAGCGCGGCCATGGCGTCCTCCAGATCGCCACGGACAAGCGACGTGAGGCCCGTGTACTGGGCGACCAGGGCCTCGGACGTGGCGTCGTCCCCCAGTCGGCGCGCCTCGGCCCGGCATTCGTCCATCAGCGGTGGCCCGCCCGCCATGTCGCCCTGGAGCAGGGCGACGGCAGCGTCCACCGCGAGCGCCTCGACCCGGTCCGGGCCGGTCGGCGCCCCGCGGGTCAGTGCCAGCGCCTGGTCGAGCCAGTACCGGGCCTCGGTGTGGGCGCCGAGGAAGACCCAGTACTCGTGCATCATCGCGGCGATCCGCATACCCGTCCTGGTCTCGCCGGGCTCGCGGAGGCAAAAGTCCAGAGCCGTCCGGATGTTGGGCAGCTCCCGCCGTACACCGGTAATCCACGTCTCCTGGTCAGGGCCGAACCAGCCGCGGTCGGCCTGCTCGACCAGCCGCAGGTAGTGGTCGCGGTGCCGCCGGCGCGGCACCGCTTCGCCCTCGCGCGCGGCCGGCCGTTCCCGCCCGTACTCGCGCAGGGTCTCCAGCATCCCGTAACGTCCCTGGGCGTCCCATGTGACGATGGACTTGTCGACCAGCCCGGCCACGAGGTCCAGGACGTGCTCCGGGGCGATCGGGCCGCCCGCGCACACGTGTTCGGCCGCGGGGAGCTCGAACCCGCCGGAGAACACCGACAGCCGCTCCCACATGAGGCGCTCCGCCGGCGAGCAGAGCTCGAAGCTCCACTCGACCGTCGCGCGCAGCGTCCGGTGGCGGGGCAGCGCGGTCCGGTCCCCGTCGGTCAGGAACCGGTAGCGGTCGTCGAGCCGGTCGAGGATCTCATCGAGCGACAGCGTCCGGAGCCGCACGGCGGCCAGCTCGATGGCGAGGGGGATGCCCTCCAGCCGGCGGCACAGCCGGGCCACCGCGGGGCCGTTCGCCGCGTCGACGGTGAACCCGGGTGCGGCCGCCTTGGCGCGCTCGGTGAAAAGCCGGACCGCCTCGACGCGGCTCAGCTCGCCCACCGCCCGGTCCTTCCCGCGGGCGGGCACGGTCAGTGGCGGGATTACCAGCACCGTCTCGCCGATGGCGGACAGGGGTTCGCGGCTGGTGGCCAGGACCCGCAGGCCGGGGGCCGCCGGAAGAAGCCGGCTCACCAGCACCGCGCACGCGTCCAGCAGGTGCTCACAGTTGTCGAGCACCAGCAGCAGCCGCTTGTCCCGCAGGTGCTCGGCCAGGGTCTCCGCCGACGGGCGCGCCGACTGGTCGCGTGACCCCAGCGCGGTGGAGACGGTCCGCGCGAGGAGCTCCTCGTCGTGCAGCGAGGCCAGCTCCACGAGCCACGCCCCGTCGTCGAAGGCCCGCTGTACGTCGGCCGCGACCCGCAGGGCGAGCCGTGTCTTGCCGACACCGCCCACGCCCGTGAGCATGAGCAGGCGTGTGTCCGCCAGGAGACGCTTGGCCTCAGACACCTCTCGCCTGCGGCCGATGATCTCCATCGCGTCGGTGGGAAGACCTCCCATGGCCGCGACGCCCCCTGTCTCGACCTGACCTCGGACCCGTGTCCCGCCTCTCGCACGATAGCGCGGAAGACAAGGGTGGGGACCGGCGGGCGCAGGGGGCTGCCACCCGCCGGTCCACTGGTTCCCCGGAAGACATTCGGGTGGCCGCCCTGGTCTTCCGGAGAACGTCAAGGGGCCGCCGCGACGGGGGCGGTGAGGCCCAGCCGTTCGGCACCGGCGTAGACGTTCATCGAGGTGCCCCGCAGAAAGCCGATCAGCGTGAGCCCGGTCTCGGCGGCGAGTTCGACCGCGAGGGAGGACGGCGCGGAGACCGCGGCCATCGCGGGAATGCCGGCCATCACCGCCTTCTGCGCGAGCTCGAACGAGGCGCGCCCCGAGACGAGCAACGTGGCGCCGGTCAGCGGAAGCAGATCACGTTGCAGGGCCCAGCCCACGAGCTTGTCCACGGCGTTGTGGCGCCCGACGTCCTCACGGACGCACAGGAGCTCGCCGCCCGCGTCGAACAGGCCCGCGGCGTGCAGGCCGCCGGTCCGTTCGAACACCCGCTGGGCCGCGCGCAGCCGGTCCGGCAGCGCTGCGATGGTCGCCGGATCGAGGCGGAGCGGATCCTCGTGCACGCTCCACCGGGCCACCATGCGCACCGCGTCCAGGCTGGCCTTGCCGCACAGGCCGCACGACGAGGTCGTGTAGAAGTTGCGCTCCAGTGTGAGGTCGGGGACCGCGACGCCGTCCGCCAGGACCACGTCCACGATGTTGTAGGTGTTGACCCCGTCGTCGGTGGCCCCGGCGCAGTAGGCGATCGCGCGGATCTCCTCCGCCCGCGCCACCACGCCCTCGCCGACCAGGAAGCCCGCCGCGAGCTCGAAGTCGTCGCCGGGCGTGCGCATGGTGATGGTGAGCGGCCGCCCGCCGAGCCGGATCTCCAGCGGCTCCTCCGCCACCAGCGTGTCCGTCTTCGGGATCGGCGCGCCGTCGGCCACACGTGTCATCCGGCGCCGTACCGTGCGCCTACCCACGCGCGCGGTTCTGTACGTGCTGGAAGCCGAACCGGCCCTTGACGCACAGGTTGCCGTGCGTGACCGGGTTGTCGTGCGGCGAGCTGACCTTGACGATCTCGTTGTCCTGTACGTGGAGGGTCAGGTTGCAGCCCACGCCGCAGTACGTGCAGATCGTGGTCGTCTGGTCCTGCCGCGACTCGTCCCAGGTGCCCTCGGCCCGCATGTCGAACTCGCTCTTGAACGACAGCGCGCCGGTCGGGCACACCTCGATGCAGTTACCGCAGTAGACGCAGGCCGAGTCGGGCAGGGGAGCGGCGTGCTCGGTTGAGATCCGCGCGTCGAAGCCACGGCCGGCGACGCCGATCGCGAAGGTGTTCTGCCACTGCTCGCCGCACGCGTCGAC
>DASQPY010000551.1:0-10321 GCA_035643735.1 Actinoallomurus sp.
GTTGCCCGTACCGCCGCGGCGGCCGGCCTCGCGGAACGCGCGGAACCGCTCGGCCGGGTCGGTCGCGGGCTTGGGGGGCGCCGGGAACTCGGCGGCGGTCTCAGGCAGGTTCCGCGGCACCGCCGCCAGCGTCTCGCCCCGGCGGCGCCTCGGCAGCCCGGCGATCATCTCGCCCGTACCGGTGAGGTCGCCGGTCTCCTTGTCCGCGAGGGGATCGGCGCTCCCGTGCGCGGAGCCGGGCTCGGACACCGCCAGTCCGGCCGGCACGGCGTCCGAGGTGGGGATCGCGTCACCCGCCGTCACGGCGGGGTCCTCCGCGGCCGGTTCGGCCACGGTGCGGGAGGGCGCTGGGACCGTACCCGGCCTGCCGTGCGTGATCAGTTGCCGCGGGATCATGACCACGACACCGGTGCCTCCTCGTGAGGACGGCCGGAACGAGACGGTCATCCCGTGCTTGCGGGCCAGGCAGCCGACCACCGCGAGGCCGAGCCTCGTGCCGGACAGCGTGGTCAGGTCCAAAGCATCGGACGACACCGTGCGCTCGGCGCGTTCCAGCGCCGAGGGGCTCATCGTCAGCCCGCCGTCCTCGATCGTCACGACGACACCCGCGTGGACCTCTTCCACGTACACGTACACGTCCTCAGAGGGAGGCGAGAAGCTGGTCGCGTTGTCCATCAGCTCGGCGAGCGCGTGCATCACGCCCTCGGCGGCGTACCCGGCGACCGCGACGGTGCTGGTGGAGTGGATCCGCACCCTCTGGTAGGCGCTGATCCGGCCGACCGCGCCCCGAAGGACGCTCTCCATCACGATCGGCCTGGTCCAGCGCCGGCCGGAGCGGGCGCCGGTCAGCACGGCGATGCTGTCGGCCAGGCGGCCGGCCTGGGCGGTGCTGTGGTCCAGTTTCAGCAGGTCGCCGAGGACCTCCTCGTCGTGCCGGTTCTCCATCTCGCGCAGGTCGGCGAGCATGCTGGTGGCCAGCGCCTGTACCCGCCCGGCCGCGTTCGCACAGGCCGACATGGCGGCCGCGCGCATCCGCTCTCCCCTGCCGACCTCGTCGACCAGGGTCCGCAGGATGCGCGACTGGGGGTCGGAGCCCAATTGCTCGATCTCGGCCAGCGCGGTGTCCCCCGACGCTCCGTCGCGCAGCCGCTTCACGACCGCGGGCAACGTGGCATCGGCCAGCCGCATGAGTTCGGCCTCCGTCCTCGTCACGCGCTCGCTGAGCCGGCGGGCGTGCTCGTGGCCATAGGCGGCGACCGTGACGGCGGCGCAGACGACGAGCGCCGCGACACCGACGCAGGCGGTCACGAGCCCGCGCCCCGACGCAGGCACGGCGACCGTCACGCCGACCCAGGCGGCGCCCGTGACGATCACCGTGGCCGCCAGGACGAGCAGGGCTCGGTCCATGGCCGGGCGGTCCGCTCGCCGGCGGACTGAAGCTTGTGCTGACATCGATCAGGTCCTCATCGGCGGTTGTGTACGGGGTCTGCGCCACGCGGGCTCTGGTCCGTTCCAGGAGCGGAACGCGGCCGGCTCACGCGATGGACGGTAAGGCGCACGCGGCTCGCCACCAGCGGGACCGGACGCGGTGATCCCCAAAGATCGTCGTGCCTATCCGGTGGCGGTTCCCGGCCTTTTCGGCTGCATTTCCCGTCACAGTGACGAAGACTCGCCGCGACTCAATCCACAGGTCCGTGGAGATCGGTGGGACCGAACATGGCAGACAGCGCATGGACGTCGCGGAGAACGGAGCGACCGTTGCCTTCCACGGTCCTCAGGCACATTGTTCTCGACCATTCGTCATCACCCGTGATGCTCGCTCGCCAAAACGACAGGGCCGTCTGCCTGTAAAACGGGAATACTAGACCTCTATCCGTTACATCGGCGAGCCTTTGACGAATTGACCTTCGTTCTGACGGAAAGTCTGACCATTGGCCATGGAGAGGTGAACGCACGGGGCAGTGCAGGCCGAAGTCGCCCTGGCCGTCGGCCTGTGGGTGCCGAGTGTCGCGGCACAGGGGTCGACGTGGCGTTCTGCGGCGATCGGCGGCTCCGCTCGGCTCGGGCAGTATCGCAGGCGATCAAGCCGATGGCGATCAACTTGCGGACAACGTCGGGCGTCGAACTCTCGATGCCGGCGGGCCGGACCCCGCCGGCACCGAGGAATGACGGCGCCGCCTGATGTCAGCTCAGGAGCTTGTCGAGAGTGATGGGCAGGTCACGGACGCGGATACCGGTGGCGTGGTGGACGGCGTTCGCGATCGCCGCCGCCGTGCCGACGATGCACACCTCGCCGAGCCCCTTGGATCCCATCGGGTTGATGTACGGATCCCTTTCCTCAAGCCAGTGCGCCTCGACCGAGCCGACGTCGGCGTTGGAGGCGACGTGGTACGCGGCGAAGTCGTTGTTGACCACGTGCCCGAACCGCGGGTCGACGACGCTCTCCTCGTGCAGCGCCATCGACAGGCCCTGGGTCATGCCGCCGATGAGCTGCGAACACGCGGTCTTGGGGTTGATCACCCTGCCGACGTCGAAGACGCCGAGCAGCCGCGGGACGCGCACCTCCCCCGTGTCCTCGCGTACCCGGACCTCGGCGAACTGGGCACCGAAGCTGTACATCGCGTACTGGGAGACATAAGGGTTGTCGGGCATGTCGGCAGAGGCTTCGATGCCCTCGGCGGGCACGGTCCCGCCGAACTCGGACTCCAGCCGGGCCCGCAGCCGGCCGGCGGCCTCGTAGATGGTCGTCCCCCAGCAGTTGATCCCCGATGAGAAACCCGCGCTCGACGCGCCGGGCAGCGAGGTCTGGCCGATCCGCAGAGTGACGTCGTCCACGGTGACCTCCAGCGCCTCGGCGGCGATCTGGGTCAGCGCGGTCCAGGTGCCGGTGCCGATGTCCGCGGCGCCGATCTCGACCGTGTAGCCCCCACCGGCGTCGAGGCGGATGGTCGCGGAGCTGCCGGGGAGACGCGGTGAGGGATAGATCGACGCGGCGACGCCCGTCCCGGTCAGCCAGCCCGCTTCGCGCCGCGTCCGTACGGCCGGATCACGGCCGTCCCAGCCGAACCGCCGGGCGCCCTCACGCAGGCACGCGACGAGTTCCCGGGTGGAGAACGGAAGGCCCGACTCCGGATGCGTCCGCGGCTCGTTCCGTACGCGAAGCTCGATCGGGTCGATGCCGACCGCGGACGCCAGTTCGTCCATCGCCGACTCGATCGCGAACATGCCGGTGGACTCACCGGGACCACGCATGATCGTGGGCACCGGTAGGTCCAGCGCGGCCACCCGCGTGGTCGTGCGCCGGTTCGGCGCCGCGTACATCGCCCGCGTCGCGCCCACCGTCTGCTCGGCGTACTCCTTCACCCGGGCCGTCTGCTGGACCACGTCGTGCCCGATGGCCGTCAGCCGACCCTCGCGGTCGGCGCCGAGCCGCACCCGCTGGACCGAGGCGGGCCGGTACCCGACGACCGCGAACATCTGCTGCCGGGTGAGGGCGAACTTCACCGGCCGTCCCGGCGCCAGCTGGGCGCCCATGAGCGCGAGGGTGGCGTACGAGGCCGGATAGACCTTGCTGCCGAACGCGCCGCCGACGTGGGGGGAGACGAGCTGGAGCCGTTCGGCCTCGATGCCGAACGCCCCCGCCAGCAGCTGACGCGTCAGGTGCACGCCCTGAGAGGAGCAGTACAGCGTGGCGTCGTCACCGTTCCAGACCGCGACGGCGGTGTGCGGCTCCATCGGGTTGTGGTGGTGTATCGGCGTGCGGTACGTCACGTCGAGCGTGACGGCCGCCGATTCCAGCTCGGCATCGAGGTCGCCCACGGCACTGTCCGCGGGCGAGCCGTCCTGCAGATCTCCCTCCATCGACCCGAAGATGGCCGCGTGACGGGGCCGGTGCAGGTCGTCACGGTCGGTGTCCAGGCGTACGTCCGGCGGCCGTTCGTCGTACTCCATCCGGACCAGGCCCGCGGCGTACCGGGCGGTCTCGAGGGTGTCGGCGATGACGGCTCCGACGAACTGGCCGCGGAAGGCGACCTCGTCGGACTGGAGCACGGCGACCTCGGGGTCGCCGGACCACGCCAGCCTGGGGGCGTTCAGGTGGGTCAGGACGGCGAGCACACCAGGCTCGGCGAGCGCGGCGGTCGCGTCCACGCCGGTGATCCGGCCGACGGCGACCGATGACTGCAGCGGGTACAGGTATGCGGGATCCCGCAGCGGCCACTCGTACGCGTACGTCGCCGCGCCCCGGACCTTCCGCGGGCCGTCGATGCGGTCGAGCGGAACGCCCACCGCTCCCACGCGGTCGTTCGTCAGAGTCACCGTGCCTCCTGTGTCAGAGCGAGCAGCATGCCGACGATGGTGTTGACCGCGACGGGCGCTTTGAAGGCGTTGCCGGGAAGGGGCACCGCCGCGTCCAGTTCGGCCTCGGCGGCGGCGCGGAACGCGTACTCGGTCGCGGGCACACCGCGCAGCGCCTGTTCGGCGACGACGGCACGCCACGGTTTGTGCGCCACGCCGCCCAGCGCCAGGCGTACGTCCTGGACCACTCCTTCGGAGACGTCCAGGGCCGCGGCGACCGACACCAGCGCGAACGCGTACGACGCGCGGTCACGCACCTTGCGGTAGCGGGAGTGCGCCGCCAGCGGCAGCGGCGGCAGGTCGACGGCCGTGATCAGCTCGCCGCGTTCGAGGACGGTGTCGCGCTCGGGTTCGTCCCCTGGCAGCCGGTGCAGGTGGAGCACGGGGATCGCCCGGTTCCCGCCGGGGGCCTGCGTCTGGACGACCGCGCCGAGCGCGGCCATGGCCACGGCCATGTCGGACGGGTGGGTCGCGGCGCACGCTTCGGAGGTGCCGAGGATGGCCAGGTCGCGTTCGGCGCCTCCCCGCGCCGAGCAGCCCGACCCGGGCTCTCGCTTGTTGCAGGGTGTCTGCGAGTCACGGAAGTACATGCAGCGGGTGCGCTGGAGGAGGTTTCCGCCGGTGGTGGCCAGGTTGCGCAACTGGTAGGACGCTCCGGCCAGGATCGCCTGGGACAGCATCGGATAGCGGCGCCGGATCCTCCGGTCGGCCGCGACCTCGCTGTTCGTGACGCCGGCGCCGACGCGCAGGCCACCGTCGGGCAGCTCCTCGATCCGGTCCGAGACCACGTGCCTGACGTCCACGAGCACGTCCGGCGTCGCGACCTCCATCTTCATGAGATCCACGAGGTTGGTCCCGGCCCCCAGGAAGGCCGCACGCGGATTCTCGGCCACAAGTCCGACGGCGGATGCCACGTCGGCGGCGCGCTGGTAGCGGAAGGGCTTCATGGCTGCGCCACCTCCGAGATCGCCGGGACGATGTTGGCGTAGGCGGCGCATCGGCACAGGTTGCCGCTCATGCGCTCGGCGATCTCGCGCTCGTCGAGCACGACCTCGTCGGTGTCCAGGTCCTCACTGACGACGCTCGGCCATCCCTCCCCGGCCTCACCCAGCATGCCGACGGCGGAGACGATCTGGCCCGGGGTGCAGTAGCCGCACTGGAACGCGTCGTGGGTGATGAACGCGCGCTGGACGGGATGCAGGTCATCGCCCTCGGCCAGGCCCTCCGCGGTGACGACCTCGGCTTCGTCGCTCGCCACCGCCACCGCCAGTACGAGACAGCTCGTCACCCGGCGGCCGTCGAGCAGCACCGTGCAGGCGCCGCACTGCCCGTGGTCGCATCCCTTCTTCGGGCTGGTATTGCCCAGACGCTCACGCAACGCGTCGAGCAGCGTGGTGCGCGTGTCGGCGGTCAGCCGATGTTCACGCCCGTCCACGCGCAGAATGATCTCTTGATCCATCGTTCTCTTCCTTGTGTGGTGTGTCACGCGTGTGCCGGAGGCCGGTCACCGCGGGTCTCCTCGGCCGTGCCCGCCGCCACCGGCCAGCGTCTCCAGATCGCCACGTGCAGGAGCACGGCCATGCCCAGTGCGTTCAGCGCCGCGTAGCCGACCCAGTCGTCCGCGCCCGCACGCGACCAGTGCACCTGGTGTGCGGCCGCGGACAACACCACGTACAGCAGCCCGCCGGTGACCACGGCCGAGACCAGCACGCACGTACGGCCGGGCAACGGGGACAGCCAGCGGATCCAGGGCCACGCCTCGAGCAGCATCGCCACGACGAGGATCGCGGCGAGCACCGAGCCGCAGACCGCCAGGACACGGTTGGCCGCCCAGCCGACCGCATGGCGCAGAACGAGATAGGTCGCCCAGCCGCAGGCGATCACGGCCGCGTTGGCGGCCGGCAGGCGGCGGGAGCGCCGCTGGATGAGGGAGAACGGCCAGCCGCGCAGCGCCATGAAGAACACCATCTGCCAGGTGCCCACCGCGGTGAGCCACGCGCCGTACGCTCCCGGCGCGACCGGCCCGCCGAGATCGCGCAGACCGCCGGGCACGGCCACCGGCTCGTCGTGCGCACCGACGAGCAGCAGATAGGCCAGCGCGCCGGCGACCCAGCTGATCGCCAGGGCGGCCGAGCCGGCCCGGATCCGCCCCATGCCGCGCAGCGGCCAGCCCTCCGACACGAGGGTCAGCTGCAGCATGACGGTGAACACCCCGGCGGCCAGCGGCATCGTGTGCGGGAACGTCGCCACGTGGCCGGCGCCCGGGGTCGGGTCGAACAGCACGTGCGGGTCGGCCCTGGCCACGACCAGCTGCCCCACGAGGCTGAGGGCCAGCGCGACCGGCACGATGATGAGCGTGTCGGTCAGCCCTGACCAGCCCGCTCGCAGGGAGGCGCCCGGCCAGTCCTCCCACCAGAACGCGACCATCGCGATCACGGGCAGAGCGAACGTCGTCAGCGGCGCGAGCACCTGCACCGATCGCTGCGCGCCGCCCGCGCCGAAGGCCAGGACGACGAACAGCGGAACGATGAAGAGGAGTCCCCCGAGAGCCTGCCACGGCTGGGTGCGCCCGGGTCCGGCGATCCCCTCGCTGGGCGCAGCGTCCGCGGCGCTCAGCTCTGGACGCGCCGGCAGCGGAGGTGTCCCGCGGTAGCCACGGCGTCGCGCGGAGGTCACGATGCCGCGGCGCTCGCGGAGAGGAGCGTCGGTCGTGGCGGTCCGATCACAGCGTTCGCTCACCTGACCGGGACGGTCGCGGCTTGAATGGGCACTAGCCCAGAATGCCCAATTCGGACATCCGACACTGGCCGGATATTGCTCGATCGTCCCCCGAAATTGCGCTCATACGGGTGCTCACCCGCAATGATCAACTCGCCAGACGGCGGAACTGCGTGGGCGGCATCCCGTAGCGGCGGCGGAAGGCCGCCGCGAACTGTCCCGGACTGGTGTACCCGCAGGCCGTCGCGATCTGCGTCACCGGCTGCCGGGTGTCACGGAGGAGTTCCGCCGCGCGCCCCATGCGGAGGTCCACCAGGTAGCGGTGGGGCGTGAGGCCGGTGGACTTGGCGAACGAGCGCAGCAGGTGGTACTTGCTGAGGTTGGCCTGCGCGGCGAGTTCGTCCAGGCGGACATCCTCGTGCAGATGCTCGTGCATGTATCCCGTCACCCGCCGGATCAGGGTCTCTCCCAGTGCGCCGGGCTCGCTCGCCGTCGCCGGGCCCGCGGCCGGGCCGTACAGCACGTGCGTCACCAGCATCTGGGCGATCGCGTCCGCGTACAGGGACGGCGCACGATGCCGCAGGGCCCGCCCAGCCGCCCGCGCCGCCGCCGTGACCAGGTCGTCGTCGAGCGACAGAGCGTCCGGCAGCCGCAGGGGCCACGCGCCGTCGCCGAGCTCCGCGGCGGTCGTCTCGAGCAGGTCCTCGCTGAGATACAGGTGAAGCGACTCCATGGGCTGGGCGGACGTGGCCTGCCAGCGCAACACGCTGACGTTGCCCGGTGCGGTGACCCCGACCGCGCCGGCACGGTAGTCCGCCCGCCGCCACCGCCCTCTTCCGCGACTCTCGATCGTGTACGTTCCGCTCACGACGAGCACGAGAAGCAGATCCCGCGACTGCGCCGTACTGAACTGCTCCGCCCGCGCCGGATCACGGTAGGTGCGTGCGAGCATCGTCCGCCAGCCGAGGCCTTCGCTGCTCAGTATCCGTTCGCCCGGCAGAGCACGGTCCGCCTGCAGACTGCGCGCGAAGATCTCGTCCGCCGATCGCTCCCCCGGCGTTGTGTGGGCTCCCCCTGTCTCCACTCCCCCGAGTCTAGGCAAGGCATCGTGACCGGGCTCCTGGGCGCCATGCGTGAGGTCGGCAAAGACGCATCGGGCACCCGCAACGGCCGTCCGTCGCAGTTGCTCGCGCCGACCCCGCCCCGGGGCCGGGCCCTGAGCGTGGACATCGGACACACCCACGTCCGCACCATCGTGGCGGACGCGTCCGGTCACATCGTGCAGGAGCGCGTCGTGACCTTTGAGCAGCGGCTTTGCGCACCATCTAAACAAGACGTACGGCGACAAGGCGGCGCGTCGTGGAGCGAGCCAGATGATCACCTCGTTCGCGGCAGAGCACAACTGCGCCTTCTGGCTGAGCTGACACCACGCACTGGGGCCGCGGGGCCACGCCGGCCGCTTCGGCGTGGCCCCGGGTGATCTATCACGCCGTTTTGTCCACCTCTTTCCGCTCTGTTATCCGTGCCGGTGAAAGCCTGATGTGGAGCGCGGCCGTTCGTGGCCTGAACTGCGGCAATCGGGGGCAGGGGTGTCCGTGGCGGACGAGGACGACGTCTTCGACGTGATCGTGATCGGTGCGGGACCGGCCGGGGAGACCGCCGCCGGGCGCGCCGTACGGGGTGGCCTGACGGCCGCGGTCATCGAGAAGCGCCTGGCGGGTGGCGAGTGCGCCTTCTACGCCTGCATCCCGAGCAAGGCACTGTTGCGCCCGGTGGACCTCGCGGCCGAGGTGGGCCGGATGCCGGGGCTCGAACTCCGCGGCCCGATCGACACCGCCGCCGCCCTGGCCCGGCGCGACCGGACGGTCTCTCACTTCGACGACGGCGGCCAGGTGACCTGGATCGCGGAGCGCCCGGCGACGTTCGTCCGCGGCAGCGGACGACTTGCCGGGCGGTTGCGCGTCGAGGTGGCCGAGCCGGACGGCGGCACCCGGGCGTTGCGGGCGCGGCACGCCGTGGTCGTCGCCACCGGCAGCGATCCCGCGATCCCCGACGTACCCGGGCTACGGGAGGCACGCCCGTGGACGAACCGGGAGGCGACCAGCGTCCAGCAGGTTCCGAAACGGCTGGTCGTGATCGGCGCAGGTCCCGTCGGCTGCGAGATGGCCCAGGCACTGCACGCCCTCGGCTCCCAGGAGACGACCATGCTGGTCCGCGGCCACCGCCTGCTCTCCCGGACCGAGCCGTTCTCCGGTGAGCTGCTGGCGGACTCCTTCCGCGCGACAGGCATCGACGTGCGGTTCGGGCGCTCGCTCGCGCGCGTCGAACGCCCGGCGCCGGACGGCCCGGTGACCGTCCACGCCGACGACGGCTCGGTCATCGAGGCCGACGAGGTCCTCGTCGCCACCGGTCGCCGGCCGACGGTGGGCGACATCGGGCTGGAGACGGTCGGTCTGGAGACGCACGGCCCGATCGAGGTGGACGCGAGCATGCGGGCGACGGGCGTACCCGGCGGCTGGCTCTACGCCGTCGGCGACGCCAACGGACGCAATCTCCTCACCCACATGGGCAAGTACCAGGCCAGAGTGTGCGGCGACGTGATCGCCGCCCGCGCCGCCGGCCTGCCCGACGACCGGCCGGCGCTCCGCGACACCACGGACGACCAAGGCGCTCCCCAGGTCGTCTTCACCGACCCGCAGGTCTGCATGGTGGGCCGCACCGAGGCCCAGGCCCGCGCGGACGGCTTCCCCGTACGGGCCGTGGAGTACGACATGGGCGCGGTCCAGGGGGCCGCCCTCCAGGCCGACGGCTACACGGGCCGGGCGAAGCTCGTGGTCGACGAGGACCGCCGCGTACTCCTCGGCGTCACCTTCACCGGCCCGGCGGTGGTGGACCTCCTCCAGTCGGCCACCGTCGCGGTCACCGCCGAGGTCCCCCTCGAACGACTGTGGCACGCCGTCCCGACGTTCCCGACCGTGAGTGAGATCTGGCAGCACCTCCTGGAGGAGTACGGCCTGTAAAGAGCCTGTTAGTAGATGGTTCGGGTGGGACTGTATGTGAAAACGCGACGTTAGCTGGACAGACCCTGGACCTGCAACGGAACCGGATCGCACGCTAAGCGGATTCGGCCCGTACGGGCCCGTTGGTAAGGAAGCTGATCGACACCGTCGCCCACCAGATCATGGCTCGACCACCCACCTGCACGGCGGCACGAGGAACCCGGCGTCGGCGAACACAAGCCGGCAAG
>DASQPY010000552.1:0-6940 GCA_035643735.1 Actinoallomurus sp.
GCTCGCCAGGCCGAGCGCGACCGACAGCCAGGTGAGTGCGAGGACGAGCAGAGTGAGCATGCCCGCGGCCTCGACCCACTCGACGGGTCCCGCGGTGGGCCGGAACCCGATCAGCAGGGCGGCGCCGACGACGATCGCCATGCTGAGCAGCGTCTGGATCACGCTGCCGACGACGTGCCCGGTCAGTACCGCGGCCCGGAAGATCGCCATGGTGCGGAACCGGGCGACGATCCCTTCGGTCATGTCCATGGCCACCGACACGGCCGTTCCGGTGGCGGCGCCCGCGATGGTCATCAGAACGATTCCGGGAGTCACGTAGTTGACGTACTCGGCGCGGCCGCCCGAGACGCCGCCGAGACCGGCGCCCAGAGTGCCGCCGAAGACGTAGACGAATATCAGCAGGAAGATCACTGGCATGCCGGCGAGCATCAGTGTCATGGACGGGTAGCGCAGCATGTGCCGGAGGTTGCGGCGCAGCATCGTCGCCGAGTCGCGCGCGGCGAAGGAGAGAGTGCTCATCGAACGTGTTCCTTCTCGGGTTGGCCGGTGAGGGTGAGGAAGACGTCGTCGAGGTCGGGGGTGTGGACCGACATCTCTTCGACCTCGATCGACTGGTCGTCGAGCCGGGCGAGCAGGGCCCGTAGCGACCGGACGCTGCCGTCGCTCGGGACGCGGAGGGTGAGTTCGTCGTCGTCGCGGGACACCTCACCGAGGGTGCGGACGGCCGACTGAAGTCCGTCGGCGTCGATGAACCGCAGGCGGATGTGGCCGCCGCGAATGAGGCGTTTGAGCTCGTCCGCGGTGCCCTCCGCGATCAGCTTTCCGTGGTCGAGGAGCGCGATCCGGTCGGCGAGCTCGTCGGCCTCTTCCAGGTACTGCGTGGTGAGGAAGATCGTGACTCCGTTCGCGGCGAGGCCGCGGATGATCTGCCACATGGTGCGCCGGCTGCGCGGGTCCAGGCCGGTCGTCGGCTCGTCGAGGTAGATGATGCGCGGGTCCCCGACCAGGGTCATCGCGAGGTCGAGCCGGCGGCGCATGCCACCGGAGTAGGTGGCGGCCGTCTTCTTGGCCGCCTCGACCAGGTCGAACCGCTCGAGCAGGTCGACGGCGCGCCGCCGGCCTTCGGCCCGGCCCAGATGGTGCAGGTCCGCCATGAGGATGAGGTTCTCCTCACCGGTGAGGAGCTTGTCGACCGCGGAGTACTGTCCGGTGACGCCGATCGCGGCGCGTACCGCATCGGGATCCCGGGCCACGTCATGGCCCGCGACGTGGACCTCGCCGCCGTCGGCGCCGATGAGCGTGGACAGGATCTGCACCATGGTGGTCTTGCCGGCGCCGTTGGGGCCGAGCAGCGAGAAGATCGTTCCTTCGGCGACCTCCAGATCGACACCGTCGAGCACGACCTTGTCGCCGTAGGACTTGCGCAGTCCGGTCGCCATGATCGCTGGGGGGGTGGTCATGTTCTCTCATTTCCGCAGTCGGAAGGGTTCGTCCGTTGTCAGGGGCGGCGGATCACGATGTCGCCGTAGCCGGTGCGAGCACGCACCTTGACGGTGTCGGCGGACGCTTCGGGGCCGTCGCTGGCCTCGAGATCGCTGCGTACGCTGCCGTGCTGAGAGTTGACGTCCAGCCAGGCGGCGGTGCCCTCCCGGACACCGAGCTCCAGCTCTCCGAAGCTGGTCTCGAGCACGACCGTGCCGCGGACGACCTCGCCGATCCGGACACCGCCGAACGCGGTCTTGGCGCTGACGGCGGCCAGGGCGCGGTGGACGGTGATGTCGCCGTTCGCCGTGTTCAGCCGTACGTCGTCGGTCACCTCGCCGACGGTGATGTCGCCGTTGGCGGTCTTGACGACCGCGGCGCCGTCGATCTCGCCGATCCAGATCTTGCCGGAGGAGGTGCTCACGTCGGTGTGCCCGTTCGACCGGCCGACCGAGACGTTGCCGGCGGCGGTGCGCAGCTTCAGCCCGCCGGTCTGGTCGAGGCGGATGTTGCCGGCGGCGGTGTCGAAGGAGGATTCGCCGATACGGCCCTCGCTGCGGTAGTCCGCCCAGCCCTTCGCGTCGACGCGTGAGTCGCTCGGCACCTCGATCGTCACCTCGATGGACGGGGGCCGGCCGAGGAGCGATCGGAGTTTGTTCTTGGGCGCCCTCACCGAGAGCTGGCCGCCCGCGTACTCGACCTGGGTCTGCTCGGCGGCGTGGACGTCGATGTCCCTGGTCTCGTCGCGAGGGCGTACGTCCACGACCGTGTCGGCGCGGTCGCTCGCGTTGATCTGAACCCGGCCGGCGGTGATCTCGATGACGGCGGTGATCGGCTCGGGGGTCTCGAAAATCGGCATGGCGATGCCCTCTCAATGGCTTCGGGTGTTCTGACCTGGTACGGGGTGAGGGGGGCGGCCGGCGTCAGCGGACCCAGCCGGTGTAGCGCTGCCCGAGCTGCTGGCCCTGGCTGGACCGGCCGCTCTGGTCGCCGGCATCGAGGGCGGCGGAGACGGCGCGGACGAGCCAGGCGTTGACCGACAGGCCTACGCGGCCCGCGGCCTCGTCGATGCGCGGCTTGAGGTGCTCGGGGAGGCGCAGTGTGATCCGCGAGGTGCCACCGCTCTCGTCGGCCTCCGAGGCCGGCGGCCGGACGCCCATCGTGACCTCGATGGCGCCGGCCAGCGCGTTCCGCAAGCCGCCCGAGGACGCCTCCGCGGTCGCGGGCTCGACCGGCGGTGGTGTCACGACGAAGCCGGGGTCACGCCCGCGCAGACGCACCTCGACCGAGCCCGGGGCGAGATCGGTGGTGATCTCGTCCGCGGCTGCCGACAGCGCCTCCAGCAGGGCGAGCCGGGCGGCCGACTCGAGGGCGGCGGTGAGCCGTTCGGCCAGTGCGCGGGCGTCCTCGCCGCCGGCCTCGGCGGCGACCGCCAGATCCCGGCGAAGGTTGTCGATGTACGGGGTGAGGTCCATGACGCCATAGTGACATCATCGCGACGTCAACACAAGCATCAATATGTCGTCATGACGTCAAACCGACATCATATTGAACGCATGAGTGCGCAGAGAGCCTCTGCTATCGCCTTTGAGCTGCACCGACGCCGGCCGTGGAATGTGACGTCAATGGCGCGTGGCCGAGAGCGGCTGGACGACCTCGTCGGCAGCCTGGAGTCGAGGGGCGTGAACGCCGTCGGCGTGACCGCGGACATCAGACGTCCGCGGCTGCGGCACGAGCCCGAGGTGATCGCCGAACTGCTGTGGCGCCGGCACGACGAGCGCGGGGACTTCCCGATCGTATGTGGCGGATGAGCAGGCGGCCCCGACCCCGTGCGGCTGCTGCGAGCCGGTGCGTCCTCATAGTCTTGCCCCATGAGCGCGTACTTCGACCGTGAGCACACCGACGACCTGGCATCCTTCATCGCGGCCGGCCCATCGCCGTACCACGTGGTCGCGAACGTCGCCGAGCGTCTTGAGAAGGTGGGATTCACGCGGGTCGCGGAGACCGATGCCTGGGGCGGTGAGTCCGGTGGGCGCTTCGTCGTACGCGGTGGGGCGATCGTCGCCTGGTTCGTTCCGGAGGGCGCGCCGCCGGAGACACCGTTCCGGATCCTCGGCACGCACACCGATTCGCCCAACCTGCGCGTCAAACCACGGCCGGACTCCGGTGCGTACGGCTGGCGGCAGGTCGCCGTCGAGATCTATGGCGGCCCGCTGCTCAACAGCTGGCTCGACCGCGACCTCGGACTGTCCGGCCGGCTCGCGCTGCGGGACGGCGGTACGCGTCTGCTCGCCGTCGACCGGCCGCTCCTGCGAGTGCCGCAGCTCGCGATCCACCTCGATGGCAAGGTCAACGAGCAGGGGCTCGTGCTCGACCGGCAACGGCACATGCAGCCTGTGTGGGGTCTCGGTGAGGTGGATGAGGGCGGGCTGATCCGGTTCGCCGCCGAGGAGGCGGGCGTCGAGGCGTCCGAGGTCGTCGGCTGGGACCTCATGGTCCATGACGTCCAGCCGCCCGCGTACCTGGGGCGCGACCAGGAGTTCCTCGCCGCGGCCCGGTTGGACAACCAGCTGTCGGTGCATGCCGCCACGGCCGCGCTCGCCGCGGTCGCCGGTTCTCCCGGTCTTTCGTACGTGCCGGTGCTGGCCGCCTTCGACCATGAGGAGAACGGCAGCGGGGCCGACTCCGGCGCCGGGGGGCCGCTGCTCGGCAGAGTCCTGGAGCGGTCGATCTTCGCGCGCGGAGGCTCGTACGAGGACCAGGCGCGGGCCTTCGCCGGGACCATTTGCGTGTCCGCCGACACCGGCCACGCCGTGCACCCGAACTACGCGGAAAGGCACGATCCGACGCACCGGCCGATGCCAGGCGGAGGTCCCATCCTCAAGGTCAACGTCAACCAGCGGTACGCGACCGACGGTGTCGGACGCGGTGTCTTCGCCGCGGCATGCGACCGGGCAGGCGTGCCGCTACAGGATTTCGTCGCCAACAACGCGATTCCGTGTGGCACGACGATCGGCCCGATCACGGCGGCCCGGTACGGCATCACCACGGTGGATGTGGGCGTGCCGATGCTGTCCATGCACTCCGCCCGTGAGCTGTGCGGCGCGGACGACCCGTTCCTGCTGGCGAGCGCGCTGAAGGCGTTCCTGGAGGACTGAGGCGGGCACGCACGCGTCTCCCTGGGCTCATGCCCCGGGCGGCGGGTCCGTTTCGACGAACCGCAGCATGTCCGGTGCGGGATGAGGCAGCGGCCGGGTCGCGTCGGCGCGTATGCCGTCGAAGACGAGGGCCAGGTACCGGCGCCACAACTCGGGTTCGGTGGTCAGTAGCGGCGCGGCCGTTTGGTGTACGCCGCCGAGCAGGAGCACGACGTCCCTGCCGGTGATGTCCGGGCGGATGGCATGCCGCCGCCGGGCGCGGTCGGTCAGCGTCTCGGCGACCTCGCACAGCCGGTCGATGCCCGCGCGGACACCGGGGTCCCGCAGCGACGGGCGTCCCACGACCTCGCAGAACGCGCGGTCCCTTGCGAGCACCTCGACGCCGGTGGTCATGAACTCGAGCAGGGCGGCGGCCGGATCCTCGGCGTCGGACAAGCGCGTGCCCATGGCGACGAGGTCGTCGATCATCTGGCCCATGATCGCGGCGAGCAGGTCCTCCTTCGTCGCGAAGTGACGGAAGACCGTTCCTTTCGCGATGCCGGCGCGCTGGGCGATCTCGGCAATCGACGCCTCGGTCCCGTGTTCGGCGAAGGCGTCGGCGGCGGCGTCCAGCAGCAGTCGCCGATTGCGTACGGCGTCGGCTCTTGCCGGTCGGGTCGACGGTGAGTTCGTCATGGCTTCTCCTGTCCCCCGCCAGCCTAGCCCAACCTGACCGCTCGGTCAGGTTACTGCTACGCTGCGCACAACGTGACCGGCCGGTCATGTTATTGGGCCGGCATCCGAGGTCATGTCAGGAGAAAGGAACCAACCCATGGATCAGTCATTCGAAGGAAAGGTCGTCCTGGTCACCGGGGCTTCGTCCGGCATCGGCGAGGCGGCCGCGCTCGCTCTGTCGAAGGCGGGAGCGCGCGTCGCGGTCGGTGCACGGCGTGCCGATCGGCTGGCCGACCTCGCCGGGCGGGCCTCGGGTGAGGTGCTGACGGTCGAACTGGATGTGACCCAGGAGCAGTCGTGCCGTGCCGCGGTCACCGCCACCGTCGAGCGCTTCGGCGGGCTGGACGTGCTGGTGAACAACGCGGGACTCATGCTGAGCGGCCCAATCTTCGGCGCCGACACCTCAGAGTGGACGCGGATGGTGGAGACCAACCTGCTCGGCTCGATGTACATGGCGCACGCCGCGCTGCCGCATCTGCTGGAGCGGAAGGGGGTACTCGTGCAGATCTCCTCCACGTCGGGCCGGACGGCGTCGGCGGGCGGGGGCGTCTACGCGGCGACCAAGTTCGGGGTCAACGCGTTCTCCGAGGCCCTGCGCAAGGAGGTCACCGCGCAGGGCGTACGCGTGGTGGTGATCGAGCCGGGCTTCGTCGCCACCGAGCTGTCCAGCCACATCACCGATCCGGACATGCGGGCCCTCGCACGGGACCTGATGAACTCGATGCGCACCCTGGAGCCCGACGACGTCGCCGAGGCGGTGCTCTATGCGGCCGGTCAGCCCGGCCACGTGGCGGTCAACGAGATCCTGCTCCGTCCGACGGACCAGACGGTCTGACGTCCTCGCACCGGCGCGCGCCGCGGGCGCCCCATGGTTGACAAGTGGAATTTTTTCCGGTTACCGTCACGAGGCAGTAGCGGAATCCATTCCGCTTAAAGGTTGAGCGAACGGAACCACGACCATGGACAGTCACACTCGATTCACGACGCCGTACGGCTTCGAGACCACCACAGACCAGGTCATCGACGGCGTCGACCTCACCGGGAGAAGGGCCATCGTCACCGGCGGCGCCTCCGGGATCGGCGTCGAGACCGCCCGCGCCCTGGCCGGTGCCGGGGCCGAGGTCACGCTCGCCGTACGCAACGTCGACGTGGGCCGGAAGGTCGCCGGGGAGATCACCGCCAGGACCGGCAACGCGAAGGTCACGGCCGCGCCGCTCGACCTCACCGACCGCGCCTCCGTCACCGCGTTCGCCGGCACCTGGCAGGGCCCGCTCCACATCCTTGTGAACAATGCCGGGATCATGGCCCTGCCCGAGCTCCACCGGAGCGCGGAAGGCTGGGAACTGCAGTTCGCCACGAACCATCTCGGCCACTTCGACCTCACTGTCGGCCTCCATCGGGCCCTGGCGGAGGCCGGCGGCGCGCGCATCGTCTCGGTCAGCTCGAACGCCCACCGCACGTCGCCGATCGTCTTCGACGACATCCACTTCGAGCGACGTCCCTACGAGGCCTGGCTCGCCTACGGACAGTCCAAGACCGGCAATGTTCTTTTCGCCGTGGAAGCCGCCAAACGGTGGGCGATCGAC
>DASQPY010000553.1:0-3489 GCA_035643735.1 Actinoallomurus sp.
GCTCTACTTCGACTCTCTCGACGGCAAGACGTACCTGTTCTGGGCGATCGGCGCCGTGGCGGCGTTCAGCATGGTCTTCCGCCGCATCCAGGCCGCCCGCGTGGCGCCGCCCGCGGCTCCCGCATCGCAGCAGTACGCCCCGCAGCAGCCGTACGGCACCTCTCCCGAACCCGGTGCGGCTGCCCAGCCCGGCGCCGCCGCCCAGCCCTATCCCTCCGCACAGCAGTCCTACGGGCAGGAACAGGCGCCGCACGGGCAGGAACAGGCGCCGTACGGGCAGAAGCAGGCGCCGCACGGGCAGGGCCCGCAGTCCTACGGCCCCCCGCAGCAGCCCTACGGCCAGGGCCCGCAGCCCGGCCACGGGCAGCAGCAGCCTCCGCCTCGCTGAGCCCGCCGAGACGTCGAAGGGCGCGCCGTGCCGGCACGGCGGGCCCTTCCGCATCTCATGATCAGGGTGCGAGCATGTCGGCCGTGACGTTGGCCTCGGTGCCGGCGATGCCCTGGTCCATCGCGCGCTTGTCGGCCATGGCGAGCAGACGCCTTATCCGGCCGGCGATGGCGTCCTTGGTCAGTGGCGGGTCGGCGAGCTGGCCGAGCTCCTCCAGTGAGGCCTGCTTGTGCTCCAGGCGCAGGCGACCGGCCGCGACGAGATGCTCGGGGGCGTCGTCGGCGAGGATCTCCAGGGCACGCGCCACCCGCGCACCGGCCGCGACCGCGGCGCGCGCCGAGCGGCGCAGGTTGGCGTCGTCGAAGTTGGCCAGGCGGTTCGCGGTCGCGCGTACCTCCCGGCGCATACGGCGCTCCTCCCACGCGAGCACCGAGTCATGGGCGCCCAGACGTGTGAGCAGGGCCGAGATGGCGTCACCGTCGCGTACGACCACCCGGTCCACGCCGCGCACCTCGCGCGCCTTCGCGTGGATGCGCAACCGCCGGGCCGAGCCGACCAGGGCCAGGGCGGCCTCGGGCCCGGGGCAGGTCACCTCCAGCGACATCGAGCGTCCGGGCTCGGTAAGCGACCCATGCGCCAGGAACGCCCCCCGCCAGGCGGACTCGGCGTCGCACGAGGCACCGGCCACCACGTGCCGCGGCAGCCCGCGCACCGGACGGCCGTTGTTGTCGATCAGACCGGTCTGACGCGCCAGCGACTCACCGTCGCGGAAGACGCGCACGACGTAGCGATTGCCCTTGCGCAGCCCACTCGGCGCCAGCACCACGACGTCGGAGGTGTGACCGAAGACCTCGGCGAGGTCCTTGCGCAGGCGTCGCGCCGCGGCTCCGGTGTCGAGCTCGGCCTCTATCACGATCCGTCCGCTCACAATGTGCAGTCCCCCGGCGAAACGCAGCAGCGTCGACACCTCGGACTTGCGGCAGCACGGCTTCATGACGGACAGCCTGCTCAGCTCGTCCTTCACCACGCCGGTCATCGCCATGGATGTGATCCTCCCCCTGTTGCCAACATCCCGTCAGGGCAGTCTCGCCGAATCACGCCGCGTCACGTGGCCGCTGGCGAAGATCTGTGCGAACGCTTGGGCCAACCGTGCCGGATCATGCCGTGGAGATCCATCTTCCGCGGCCACGTCGGCCAGGGCCAGCCTGCCTCCGAGGGTACGAACCGCCTTGTCCAGAACATCGGGCTCATCGACGAGATTCCGGTCTGCGAGCACGACATCGATCTTCAGCTCGGGCGCGTGGGCCCGCAGCACCTCCAGATGCGTCTGTGGCGAGAAGTCGTCGGTCTCCCCCGGCTGCGGCGCGAGGTTGAGCGCGACGAGCCGCTTGGCCTTCGTCCGCAGCAGCGCCCTGGCCAGCTCGGGGACCTTCAGGTGCGGGAGCACGCTGGTGAACCACGAGCCGGGACCGAAGATGATCCAGTCGGCCTCCTCGACGGCGCGCAGCGCCTCCGGGCCGGCCGGCGGGTCCTCGGGGATCAGCGAGACACTGAGCACCTGACCGGGCGTCTTCGCGCAGGCCACCTGGCCCCGCACCTTGGAGATGGCGTTCGGTGCCGCCGGGTCGGCGCCTCGTACCTCCGCCACGATGTCGAGCGGCACCGAGGCCATCGGCAGCACCCGCCCCTCGGCGCGCAGCAGCCGGCCCATCCAGTCCAGCCCGGCGACGGGGTCGTCGAGCAGCTCCCAGAGGGCCACGATCAGCAGGTTGCCGACCGCGTGCCCGTGCAGCTCGCCCTGGCTGAGGAAGCGGTGCTGGACGACCTCGCTCCAGGTGCTCCCCCAGTCGTCGTCGCCGCACAGCGCGGCGAGCGCCATCCGCAGGTCGCCCGGTGGCAGGACGCCGAGCTCGCGGCGCAGCCGCCCGCTCGAACCTCCGTCGTCGGCGACGGTCACGATGGCGGTGAGCCGGTCGGTCACGCGGCGCAGCGCGGACAGGGAGGCGAACAGCCCGTGCCCGCCGCCGAGGGCGACGACCCTGGGGGAAGCCACGTTGTGTTATTCCCGTCCGAGATCCCGATGGACGACCTGGAGGTCCAGACCTTCGTCGCGGAGCCGGCCGCCGAGCTGCTCGGCCATCGCGACACTGCGGTGCTTGCCGCCCGTACACCCGACGGCGAGCGTGACGTAGTGCTTGCCCTCGCGCTCGTACCCCTCCACGAGCAGGCGAAGCACCTCGGTGTAGGCGTCGAGGAACTCCTTGGCACCCGGCCGGGACAGGACGTAGTCGCGCACGTCGGCGTCGCGCCCGGTGTGCGGGCGGAGTTCGGGGATCCAGTGCGGATTGGGCAGGAAGCGGCAGTCGACCACGAGGTCGGCGTCGACCGGCAATCCGTACTTGTAGCCGAACGAGACGACCGTCGCGCGCAGGCTGGACTCGTTGCCCTCACCGCCGAAGAAGCCGACGATCTTGGCACGCAGCTCGTGGACGTTGAGGGAACTGGTGTCGATGACCAGGTCGGCCTCGGCGCGTACCTCGCGCAGCAGCTCCCGCTCGCGCGCGATGCCGTCGACGATCCGCCCGTCGGCCTGAAGCGGATGCGGCCGCCGTACGCTCTCGAACCGGCGGACCAGTACGTCGTCGGAGGCCTCGAGGAACACCACCCGCGGGTGCGCGCCGCGCGCCTCCAGCTCGTCGAAGGCGGACTGCAGGTCGGTGGTGAACGCCCGGCTGCGCACGTCGACGACGACCGCGATGCGGGGCACCGCCCCCTGACCGCGCTCGGCGAGGTCGGCCATCGTTGCGAGCAGGCCGGGTGGCAGGTTGTCGACCACGAACCAGTCGAGGTCCTCCAGCGACTTGGCGGCCGTACTGCGGCCGGCACCGGACATGCCGGTGATGATGACGATGTCGGGCACCTGCGGGGTACCTGCGAGGCTGCCGCCCTTGGAGTTCACGCCGCCTCCCTGCGTCCCGGCCGACCGGCGCACGCCCGCCGGCCCGCGCCGACGTCGCCCCCGGACACCCGCGCCGAACGCTCCGTGCCACCGCCGGCCACGCGCACCGGCCGTGCCGGGCCGCGTGAGGACCGTGAGGCGA
>DASQPY010000554.1:0-6434 GCA_035643735.1 Actinoallomurus sp.
TCGCCCCCGTCGCCAGCGACCGCGTCGTGGACGTACCAGTTGCTCTGCACCTTGTCGGGCGGGAGGCCGTTCCATCAGCCCCTCTCGCGTGTGCTGTGTGGGTCCGACACCGGGTAACTCGTCGGACACTGTCTTTCTTGCACGAGGGTGCGGAATTTCTTCGCCGCGGCCAACGCGGCGTCGTCGGCGCGATCGGTGCGATCGCGTTCGATCAGGAGAACAGGTGCGGGAGCTCCTGGGTGGCGTACCACATGAGGTCGTGGCCGGCCGCGCCGTCGACGGTGAAGCGGGCGTCGTCGTCGCCCGCGTCGGCGGCCGTCACCGCGGTGCGGGCGGCGCGTACGTCGGCCTCGGCCTCGGCGTCGTCCACGTGACCGGACACGATCCGGTCGAACGTGATGGGACGGATCACCCGCACCAGGGCGCGGTCCTCGGCGTCCATCAGGTCACCCGCGCCGTGGGCGATCGCGTCGTCGGGCACCTCCGCGACGATCACGACGCGGCGTGACGGCGCCTCGGGATCGGCGGCGAGCAGGCGCAGTGAGTCCTTCGCGGCGTCCGACATCGCGGCGTACTCGAGCTCCTCGAGGTCGGCCGAGGCGTACCACTCACGCAGCGCCGGCGTGACGGCATAGCCCGTCAGCGGCACCGGCCCGAGCTTGCGATCCCGGAGGATCTCGGCGAGTCCGCTGACTGTGGACGGAAGGTAGACGCGCATATCGTTCATGAGTGTGCCAGTACGCGGTGAGGAATGCGCGTACTACCCGAGCGACACCCCGAGTAGCTCCTCCAGCCGCGCGACGGTGCTGTCCGCGTCGACATGGTGGACGCCGACGATGCCGAGCCGCTCCGCCGCGCGTACGTTGTGCTCGATGTCGTCGATGAACGCGCAGTCCTGCGGCGGCAGTCCGAGCAGCTCCAGCGCGTGCTGGAAGATTTCCGGATCGGGCTTGCGCAGCCCCACCTCGCCGGAGATCACCACACCGTCGAACAGCTCGGTGAACAGCTCCCGTGGATAGCTGTTGCCCCACGAGTTGGACAGCAGGCAGGTGCGGATGCCGG
The DNA here is from genome assembly GCA_035643735.1 of Actinoallomurus sp. GTDB lineage: Bacteria > Actinomycetota > Actinomycetes > Streptosporangiales > Streptosporangiaceae > Actinoallomurus. The sequence continues at coordinate 1,063 of DASQPY010000554.1, forward strand.
CCGCCCGTGCGCTGCGCAGTACCTGGTACATCGGCTCCACCGGCTCGAACGCGGCGAACATCCGGGTGAGCAGTCCCTCGGCCGCCACCGCCGCGCCGCCGCGGGTGCGGAGCCGTTCGGCGAGTCTGCGCTCGAACTCGGCGGCCGGCATGGTGCCGTCCTCCAGGCCGTGCACCGGGCTCACGACGCCGTCACCCGCGTACGCGTTCTGGAACCACTCGCGCATCACGGTCTTGTAGCCGGCAGTGTCGATGTCGTCCGCCTGGATCCAGGCCCCGATCGCGTCGCGAAGCGGCGTCGTGAGCACGCCGCCCCAGTCGGTGATCAATCCGCGTAGCGTCACGCGCTCGATGGTAAGCGCCGCGCGGCGGCCGAATCGAACCGGGTTCGGCTGGGGGCGGGCCTCAGATGCGGTGCCGCTCCTCGCGCCGCCTCCGCTGGTCGGCCGGATCGGGCACCGGTGCCGAGGTCACGAGGCGGCGCGTGTACTCCTCGCGCGAGTCGAAGAGCACCTCGTCGCGCGAGCCGACCTCGACCAGCCGTCCCTCGTTCATCACCGCCACCCGGTCCGACACCATGCCCACGACGGCCAGGTCGTGGGTGATGAACAGGCAGGCGAAGCCGAGACGCTGCTGCAGCTCCAGGAAGACCTTGAGCACGGCGGCCTGGACCGAGACGTCCAGCGCGCTCGTCGGCTCGTCCGCGATGACCAGCTGCGGGTCGAGCGCGAGCGCCCGCGCGATGCCGACGCGCTGCCGCTGGCCGCCGGACAGCTCGTGCGGATGCCGCCGGCGGAGCGCGGCGTCCAGCTCGACGCTCTCCAGCAGGGCGGCCACGCGCTCGGCACGGTCGCCGACGCCATTGATGACCAGCGGCTCGGCGACGCAGTCGCCGACGGTCATCCGCGGGTCCAGGGACGAGGCCGGGTCCTGGAAGACGATGCCGCACCGCCGGCGCAGCTTGCGCAGGTCGCGCCCCTTGGCGCCGGTCAGCGCCTCGCCCAGCAGGCGTACCGACCCCGAGGTGGGCTTGAGCAGGCCGATCGCGGCCCGGCCCACGGTGGACTTGCCCGACCCGGACTCACCGACCAGGCCCAGGACCTCGCCCTTGGCGATGGTGAGCGACACGTCGTCGACCGCGCGGTTCTTCCTGCCGCCCTTGCCGCGGAACTCCACGACGAGGTGTTCGAGCGAGAGCGCGACCTCCTCATCCGCCGGCGCGGTGCGGTTGCGTCCCTCGCCGCGCGCGAGCCGCGGCACCGAGGCCAGCAGCTTCTTGGTGTAGTCGGCCTGGGGACGGGCGAACAGATCCTCGACGGTGGCCTGCTCGACGACCTTCCCCTGGTACATCACGACCACCCGGTCGGCGATGTCGGCGACGACGCCCATGTTGTGCGTGATCACGAGCATCGCCATGCCGAACCTGGCCCGCAAGTCGCGGAGCAGGTCGAGGATCTCCGCCTGCACGGTGACGTCGAGCGCGGTCGTGGCCTCGTCGGCGATGAGCACCTTCGGCTCGCACGCGATCGCCATCGCGATCACGACGCGCTGGCGGAGCCCGCCGGAGAGCTCGTGCGGGTACTGCCCGAGCCGATCACGCGCGTCGCGGATGCCCACCATCTCCAGCAGCTCCGCGGCCCGGTCCAGCGCCTGCTTCTTGGACAGGTCCTCGATGTGCAGGCGCAGCGCCTCGGCGACCTGCCAGCCGACCGTGAACGCCGGGTTCAGCGCCGTCATGGGCTCCTGGAACACCATGGCGACCTCGGCGCCGCGGATCGCCCGCAGGTGCGGCCCGTCCAGCGTCGTCACGTCGACGCCCCCGACCCGTACCGTCCCGGTGGTCGTGGCGGTCGGCGGCAGCAGACCCAGCGCCGACATCGACGTGACGCTCTTGCCCGACCCGGACTCGCCGACGACGGCGACGACCTCTCCGGGAACCACCTGCAGGCTGACGCCGTCGACCGCCCGTACGCTCTCGCGGCCGCTCGTGAAGGAGACGGTCAGGTCCTCGATCGCCAGCGTGGGGGTATCGGTCACGTGATCACCGGCCCTGGAGTCGTACTTCGAAGGAGTCGCGCAGCCCGTCACCGATGGAGTTGAACGCGCACACGACCAGGACGATGGCGATACCGGCGGGGAAGATCATCCACCAGTAGCCGTCGTAGGTGTAGGAGATGCCCTTGCTGAGCATGCCGCCCCAGTCGGTCTTGGGCGGGGCCACGCCGAGCCCGAGGAAGCTGACGTAGGCGATCAGCAGGATGGCGTCCGCCACCTGGAAGGTCGCGTTCACCACCACGGTCCCGATGGCGTTGGGGATGATGTGGCGGAACACCGCGCGCCGGTGGCCGCCGCCCATCGCCTTCATCGCCTGCACGTAGTCGCGGCTGCGCAACGACAGCGCCTCGGCGCGTACGAGCCGGGCCGGCACGAGCCACGACACGCAGCCGATGATCACGATTTGGACCGGCACGGTGGGCCGGAGGATGGTCGCGGTCACCAGCAGCAGGAACAGCGCCGGGATCGCGATGCCGGCGTCGACGATCCGCATCATGATCGCGTCCAGCCAGCCGCCGGCGTAACCGGAGACGGCACCCCAGATGGTGCCGATCAGCGTGGCCAGCAGTCCGGCGGCGATACCAATTTCGAGGGACGTCTGGCCCCCGATCATCAGACGTCCCAGCTCATCGTGGCCGACGTCGTCGGTGCCCAGCAGATGTCCCCCTTGACCGGGAGACAGGTTGGCGCCGGCCAGGTTCGTGTGCGTCTGGTCCGTGTGGTGGATCAACGGGCCGAGGAAGCAGAACAGCAGCAGGGCTGCGAGGATCACCAGTCCGGAGACGGCGAGCCGGTTGGCGAAGAACTGCGAGGCCATGCGCCGGTACGACCCGGCGACCGGGACGGGCGACGGTTCGGCGACGACCGGGGCGGAAATGCTCATGAGTCCTCCTTCGCCGGGGAGGTGGCCTGGGGGGCCGTGTTGTCGATTCGCTCGCTCCGCTCGCTCATTTGATCGCTCCTCTCACCCGCGGGTCGACGAACGCCTGGAGAACGTCGGCGAGCAGCGACCCGATGACGGTGGCCAGCGCGATCACCAGGACCGCGCCGAGCAGGATCGGATAGTCCGAGGTCTGGGCGGCGTTCCAGAACAGCAGCCCCATGCCGGGGTAGTTGAACACCGACTCGATCACCAGTGCCCCGGAGAACAGGACCGGGAGGTAGTAGCCGAGCATCGCGATGATCGGCGTCAGGGAGTTGCGCATGATGTGCAGCCACACGACGCGCCGCTCGGAGGCGCCCTTGGCGCGCGCGGTGCGTACGTAGTCCTCGGCGAGGTTGTCCAGCACGGCCGAGCGCATGTACCGGCTGAAGGCCGCCACTGTCGCGATCGCCCCGGCGAGAACGGGCAGGATGAGCGCGCGCGAGTCGGCGAACAGGCCGGCGATCGACTGTGTCTGCGGCGCCTGCGGAGGCAGGAGCTGCGTCTTCTGGGTGAAGACGATCACCAGGATGAGCGCGAGGAAGAAGACCGGGGTGGCATACCCGACGAACACCACCGTCGTGACGGCGTAGTCGGCCAGGCCCTTGCGGCGCCGCGCCTGCCAAACGCCCAGCGGGATGGCGACCAGCAGGGCGACCAGCGTCGACAGGCCGGTCAGCACCAGCGTCTTGGGGATCCGCTGGCCGATCAGCGAGGCCACCGACTGGTTGAGCGTGTAGGACTCGCCCAGGTCGCCGTGGAACAGCTCGCTGAGGTAGGCCCAGTACTGCTGGAACAGCGACTTGTCGAAGCCGTGCTCGCGGTTGAACTCCGCGATGGCCTGCGGGCTGGCCTTCGGGCCGAGAATGCCATGGGCCGGTCCGCCCGGCACGGAGTGCAGCAGCAGGAACACGATCACCGTCACGAAGAAGATGACGACGATCGCCTGCCCGATCCGCTTTGCCAGGAAGCGCGTCAACGGAATGCCTCCGACCAGGGGGGTGGAGGCCCGGGGCGGCAGGTCGCCGCCCCGGGCACGTCGGTTACTACTTGGCGAGGTACCAGCGCTGCGGCTGGATGTTGGCGAGCGGGTCCTGGACCACGCCGCGCAGGTTCTTCTTGATCGCCGACACCTGGTAGGCGGGGTTCGGCATCCAGATGACCGGCAGGTTCTTGGTGACGTACGCGTCGTAGTTCTGCATCGCGGCCGGGTCGGTCGAGCTGGTCGACTTCTTGACCAGGTCGTCCACCGTCGGGTCGACGTAGCTGCCGAGGTTCGTGCTGCCGGTGCTGCTGAAGATCTGCTCACCGCTCGGGTACGCCGGGTAGTACCAGCTGCCCGCCGTGCCGAAGAAGGAGAGCTGCCAGGAGCAGGACGACTGGCTCGGCTTGCACTGCGCCGTGTGGTCCAGCACCGAGTTCAGCGGCTCCGCCTTGATCGACAGGCCGATACCGATCTTGGACAGGGAGGACTGGACCTCCTGCATCATGTTGTCGGTCTCGGTGCTGCCGCTCTGGCTGTTGATCGTGAACTTCAGCTGGGTGCCGGCCTTGATCCCGGCACCGCACTGGGTGGCTCCGCTGCCGGCCTGGGCGCACGAGGCCACGCCGTTCGCGATGGTCCAGCCGTGCGAGGTGAGCAGGGCCCTGGCCTTGTTCAGGTCGAACGGGTACGGGTTCGTCTGCTGCGTCGGCGAGAGGTACTTCGAGACCGGTGTCTGCGGCACCGGGCCGTAGCCGGGAGCGGCCTCGTTGTGCCAGAGCACCCGGGAGATCGTCGACTGGTCGATCGACATCTGCACGGCCTGCCGGATGTACAGCTGCTTGAACACCGCGCCCATGGCCGGATTGTTGAAGTTGTACGGGATGTAGCTGATGGCCCAGCCGTTCCAGGGCTTGACCTCATATCCGGCGTTCTCGATCGTCTTGCTCTGCGAGACGGCCAGCGCCGGCAGGTAGCCGTAGTCGACGCCGCCGGAGCGTACGACATTGAGCTCCGCGTCCGACGAGGTGAACGGCTTGAACGTCACGCTGTCCAGGTGGGACGTGTCGGGGCCGGTGTACTTCGGGTTCTTGGCGAGCGTCACCTGGCCGGTGGTCGTGAACTCCTTCACCGTGAAGGGCCCGTCGGCCACCTTCCACAGCGGGTTGCTCGCGTACTCCGACAGCTTGCCGGCCTCGCCGGTGAGGTACTTGAACACCTTCTTGGCGCCCTCGGTGGTGCGGTCGTAGTCGCCGACCTTGCCACCTGCGCTCTCGACGTCCCAGGCCGACTGCGGGATCGGCGTGACGTAGAAGGCCAGCTGGTTGGCGGTGAACCAGTCGGGGTTGTACGCCTTGGTGAGGTGGAGCTTGAACTCGGTGTCGCTCACCGTCTCGAACTTGGCGATGTTGTC
>DASQPY010000555.1:0-2747 GCA_035643735.1 Actinoallomurus sp.
CACCTTGGTGCACCTCGGTTACGTGACCTCCGAAGCAGGGCTGTTCCGGCTCACGCCACGGGTGCTCGAGCTGGGCTTCGCCCGACTGTCGGGGCTGACGCTGCCCGAGATCGCCCGGCCGCACCTGACCGCCCTGGTCGAGCGGGTGAACGACTCGGCCTCGATGGCCGTCCTGGCGGGCGACGACATCCAGTACGTCGCCCGCGTTCCCACCGTGCGGATCATGAGCGTCGACATCACCCTGGGGACGCGGTTCCCGGCGCACGCGACGTCGATGGGGCGTGTGCTCCTCGCGGGCCTGCCCCCGTACGAACGCGCGGCGCACCTGGAGCACATGGACCTGAAGCCGCTGACCCGCCGTACCGTCACCTCGGCCGGGCGGCTCGTCCGCCTCCTCGACCAGGTGGGCCGTGAGGGGTACTCCCTGGTGGAGGAGGAACTGGAAGAGGGCCTGCGGTCCATCGCCGTCCCGGTGCGCGATCGCGACGGGACGGTCCTGGCCGCGATCAACGTCTCGATGCACGCGAGCCGGCGTACGGCCGATCAGGCCCGCGAGTCTGTCCTCCCGGCCCTGCGGGACGCGGCGGCGCACATCGAGGAGGACCTGCACGTGGCCGGGCGCTACGTCAGGATCCGTACGGCCTGACGGCGACGGGTCACCGCGCCGTTCGCCAGCCCAGTTGAGCGAGTGACTCAGGCCGGGCTCGATCTCGGCGGCGGCTTCCTTGACGACCGGAACCAGTGCCCGCATCTCCTCGACCGACTTGCGGCCGATGTGGGTCGACAGGTTGATGGCCGCGCGGGCCCGGCCCATCCGGTCCCGTACCGGGACGGCGACGAGGCCGTCCTCCAGTCTGGCTGACGAGGGCGTAGCCGTCCTCGCGCACCTTCCTGAGCTCGGCGCGAGTTCGCCTGCGTCGGTGATGGTCTGGGGCGTGAACGGCGTGAGTTCATAGGTGCGGAGGTGGTCCTCCAGGTCGGGCGCCGGCAGGTTCGCCGGCAGCACCCGTCCCATCGCCGTCACGTGCGCGGGGCGGCGGGCTCCGACGTTCACCAAGATGACGAGATGACCTCCGGAAGGGGGGTAGGGCCGGGCAGATGACCATGTGCATGGTCATCTGACAGAGGAAGCATCGCGCATCCGGGCGGCGGAGCTGGGCTTCGACGCGTGCATGTTCATGCTGCACAAGACGTTCGGCGCCCGGAAGGGCGGCGGCCCGGCCGTCGGCGCCTGCGGCTGCACCCCCGAGCTCGAACCCTTCCTCCCGGGCCCGCTCGTCGTCAGTTCGCGGCCGGCCTGCCCGGGAGGGCGCGGCGTCTCGTCGTGCACCCCGGCAACCCGATCCGCTGGGACGCCCCGCTTCACGAGCTGAGCGTCGAGTTCGCCTCGACCGTCAGGGTGTTCCGATACCTGGCGAGCGGAACCAGGGACGCGCAGGATCCGGTTGCGCACCATGCCCGTAGCGAAGATGAGCGTCGGCGCTTGCTGAGTCTCCTGGAGCAGATCCGACTCGAGCCGGCCGATGTGAACCGCCCGGCTGAGTGGCGGTCGTGCCGGCGTCAGAGGGCGAAATGGGCTCGAACCGTGGTGCCGCCCGGCTTGGTGTGCATCCGGACCAGGTCGGACAGCTGGTTGACCAGGAGCACGCCTCGGCCGCCGGGCATGTCGAGGGTCACGGGGCGGCGTCCCACGAGCGGGTCGGAAATGAACCCGGTGTCGCGGACTTCGTAGATCAGGTACGCGTCCTGAGTCCAGATCCGCAGGTCGCCCGCGCCGCCGCCGTGAGCGAGGCTGTTGGCCGCCAGCTCGTTCACGGCCAGCTCCACGTCCATCACCCGGTCGGCGGCCAAGCCGGCCCGGCGGGCGTGCTCGACGACCAGGGCCCGAGCCTGTCCCAGATTCGTCTCGTCGAAGGCCAGCAGGGTGTGCTGATCGGCGGGTTCGGGGAGCGGCACGTCATAGGCTCGCCGGATGCGTTCGGGTGCGTACCCGGCGCTGGGGCGTTCCCCCTCCTCATCGATCAGGAGGGGATGGGTGGCGGCGGCATCGGCGAGTACTCCGGGCTGCAGTTCCTCGACGTCGTACGGGCACAGAATGGTCACCGCGCGGCCGGTGAACGCCAGATTGATCAGTGCTTCATGCTGCACGCACGCCGGATACTCGTTCTCGCTGCGACCCGGCCAGATCGGCTCACCGATGATCCGCACCCGGCCATGCGGATGAGCGTCAGCGAATCCGCGCAGGATCTCAGGGATGATCCGCCCCGGGTTACGGCCGGCCTGGGTCATGTCCACCAACCGCACCTGGGCGGCGGACTCACCGAGCTCGGAGCGCAACAACCGCAGATTCGGTTCTGGAACGGCCACCGCGACGGGATCTCCGAGCTTCAGCCCCTCACGGATGAACGGCATCGTGCCGGCCAGATAGCCCTGCCTGCCGCGGTAGAACAGCGCGGGATGAACGAACGGACCCATGGCCGACTGCATCTCTGCGGTGCTCGACGTACTCATCGCGGACATCCCAATCCCCCTATATGTGGTGATAATACGTGCAGAGCGCGGCGCGGCGCGGATGGCGGATCGCCGGTCGGCCTTGATCGAACCGTTCACTCGTCCGGCTATCATCCGGCTGGAGCTACTGATCTGCGGCTGTGGTCGAGGCGGGGGGACCAGGTGGGGGAACAGCTGACCGTTGTCACGAACACGGCCGAAGGGTGTGTGATCGTGACCCTTGCGGGAGAGCTCGA
>DASQPY010000556.1:0-2270 GCA_035643735.1 Actinoallomurus sp.
ACCTTCGACACCGTCCGCAGCCGGGAGGGCGAAGGGGTGATCGACCTGTTCTGTGGCCATTATTCGTTCGGCTGCGGCGGGGGATCCCTGCTCTTCCAGAGCCTTCCCGATCCCTTGTACGTCTCCTTCGCCGAAACCGGCGACGCGAACGAGATCGTCCGGATGCTCAGCACCATCATGCGGCAGGAGGCCCACAACGATGGGCCCGGTGCCACCGCCATCCTCTCCTGCCTCAGCAGCGCGCTGCTCGCGATGGTGCTGCGGACGTCGAATCGGCCGCTCACCGAAACGGCACTCTGGACCGCGGCCGATGAGGAGTGGATCCGGGCCGTCATCGACTCGGTGCTGTGCGAACCCGGCGCCGACTGGTCGGTCGCACGTCTCGCACGAGTCGCCGGCATGTCCCGCGCCACCTTCGCCCGGCACTTTCCTCGCCGTACCGGGATGACCGTCGGCGCGTTCCTCACCCACATCCGGTTGATGGTCGCGGCCGACCTGCTCGCCGACACCGGTCTGACGGTCGCGGCCGTCGCGGCCGAAGTGGGATACCACTCCGAGTCCGCGTTCAGCCGGGCGTTCCGTCTCGCGACCGGATCAACCCCGGCGCGCTTCCGCCGCGAATCCGGCGGCCGCCGACCGGCACCACCTTTTTCCTAGCGTGTGCGGTTCCCCTGTCACGCAGTCGGCCGCCCGCCCTGCTACCCCGCTGACGGAACCGTCACGTGAGGCTTTAGTAAGAGCGGCGTCCGGGGTAGCGCGCTGCTGACTCGTCCGCGATGTCAGTGTTTTCCCCGATGGCGGCCCGCGTGGTTTGTCCGTAAAAGTGGGTGTGGCGACAGTGGTCTACGGACGACGACGGTGGATCGCGGAGGGCGTATGCTGCGGATTCATTTCACTGCCGACGACCTGGCGCGGACGCGCGTCATGCGTGGCCCGGACGTCATGTGGGAGACGATCCTCAGCCTGCAGCTCCTGCAGAACCGCGAAGGCCCGGCCGTCTTCGACCGCTGGCGACGCCAGGTCCGCGGCCGGCTCGGCCGCTGGGTGCGCCCGCTGATCACGCTCGCGCCGCACGCGGCGTACTTCCCGGACTTCCTCACCCCTTCCGAGGGCAGCCCGAGCCTGGAACACGGCCTGAACAAGGTCCTGTCCACTCCCCGCACCCGGCTCCGGGAGGACCTCGGGATTCTCGCCTCCCACCGTCGGCTGCCGAGCTGGACCGCCCGGCTGGCCGCAGGCGACGTGGAGACCGTCAACGTTCTGGACAAGGCGTTCCGCGCGTACCACGGATCCGTCATCGCCCCCGACTGGCCGCTGGTCCAGGCGACCGTCGAGGCGGACCGTGAGCGGCGCGTACGCGCTCTCGCGGTGGGTGGCTGTGAAAGCCTGCTCAACAGCTTCCAGCCGCTGATGCGATGGAATCCGCCCGTCCTGGAAGCCGATTATCCGGTCCGGCAGGACCTGGTCCTCGACGGCCGCGGGTTACTCCTGGTGCCCGGGCACTTCTGCTGGCGTACCCCTGTCACGCTGGTCGACCCGGAGCTGCCGCCCGTGCTGGTGTACCCGATCACGGATGACACCCGGCTCGCCCTCAGAACGCCCGCGCGCATGGACGACCGGCCTCTGGTCAGACTGCTCGGCCGAACACGCGCCGCCGTTCTTCGCGCCGTGGAGAGTGGCGGGACGACCACAGAACTCAGCCGCAGGACCGACACGTCGGTGGCATCCGCCAGCCAGCACGCCGCCGTCCTACGCGAGGCGGGCCTTATCAGCACCCGCCGCGACGGCGGCGCTGTGTTGCACACCCTCACCCCGCTTGGTCAAGCCGTCCTCGCCGGCCGATCGCGCCTCCTCTGACGGAACCGGCGTTCGTCGGCTGAGGGGGTTCGGGCGTACCGATCCGTCGTGGCGATCAGGCCGTGTGCCACTTCTGGTTCGAGGTGCCGCCGCACTTCCACAGTTGCAGCCGGGTGCCGTTGCCGGTGTTCTGGTCCTTCACGTCGAGGCATTCGCTTGTGCCGCTGTGCACGATGTCCTGCGACGCGTTCAGCTTGAAGCGCTGCGCGACGCCGCCGTTGCACGTGGCGAGCTGGATCGGCGTGCCGTTGGAGGCCCCGCCGGCCATGGTCATGCACATTCCCATGGAGCGGATGGTGCCGTTCTGGAAGGACCATTGTTGCCATGAGGCGCCGGTGCAGCTCCAGATCTGCAGCGGAGCGCCGCTGGAGGCCTGTCCTCCGGTCACGTCGATGCAGCGGTTCGAGGCATAG
>DASQPY010000557.1:0-2661 GCA_035643735.1 Actinoallomurus sp.
AACGCAGAACGTCTCGGCCGCCGGCGACGACCGTCACGACGCCGGCCTCGGCCAGGTCACGGGCCGGCGGGGAAGGCGTTATCCGTCCCGGCCGGTGGCCAGTGGCCCGCGCGGAGGGCCCGCGCGGATGGCCCGCGCGGATGGCCCGCGCGGATGGCCGGTGCCGATCGCGAGTCGCGGATATTGGCGCCGGTGGCGGATTGCCGGGCGCCGGTGGCGGATCACCGATCGCGGGTCGCGTGCGCGGGTGCGGGTGGCCAGGTGCGGATTGCGGGTCGCGTCAGGCGGCGCGGGTCGCGGGGTGGCCGGTCGTCGGCGGGGGGTCGCCGATCGACTGTCGCGGATGGCAGATGGTGCGTGCCTGGTGGCGTCAGGTGGCGCAGAACGCCGGGTCATGACACGCCGGCCCGACGGCAACCGCCCGAACACGGGCGTGCCAGGGCCGTCTCGAAGTCCCGTCCGTGGGCGAGCGGTCGTCAGGCTGCGCCTCGCAAGGCGGACGAGGGAGTCAGCCTTGCGTCGGCCGGCGACTGAGGACAACGCGGCGAGGCGCCGCCTGGGCGCTGCGCAGTAGGAGTCTCAAGTCCCACTGCGCGGCGCATAGGGCCGGCCTCGGAGTCTTGCTGTCCTATACGCGGCGCGTGGGGCCGGTTTTGAAGTCTCGCTGTCTGGCCCTAAGCGCCGCGCAGTAGGACAGTGGGACTTTGGGACCGGCCCTAAGCGCCGCTGGAGAAGACCTCGTCGCGGGCGCGGTCCAGGGCCGCGAGCACCGCGCCTCGTAGCACCGGGTTGCCCGGGACCTCGCTCAACGCGACCCGTGGCCGCGTCGGGCAGATTCGGCCGACCGCCTCCTGGATGCGGCTGATGAGGCGTTCGCCGCCTGCCTTTCCCAGTTCTCCCGAGATCAGTACCAGCTCCGGGTCCAGCACGATCGTCACCGAGGCGACCCCGTACGCCAGGCGCGTCGCGAGTTCGTCCAGGAACGGGCCGCCCGAGGCGCCCGCGGACGCGGCGGCGCGTACGCACTCGGTCGCGGTCGGCTCGTCGAAGCCGTGCTCGCGGGCCAGGTCGCGTACGGCGTCGGCTCCCGCCAACGCGCCCAGGCCTCCGGCCAGTGCCGGCATGCCCCACGTCACCGACTCGGTGTCCTTCTCCGGCAGCGCCGCGCCCGGCACCGGCAGATAACCGATCTCCCCCGCGCCGCCCGAGAAGCCGCGGTGCAGCCGGCCGCCCAGGACGACGGCGAGGCCGAGGCCGCGGTGGGCCCACAGCAGTGCGAAGTCGTCCACGTCGCGCGCGGCCCCGCACTCCTTCTCCGCCAGGGCGCCCAGGTTGACGTCATTCTCAATCGTGACGGGCATGCGCAGGTCGCGGCGGAGGTCCTCCAGAATGCCTGCGTGCCAGTGCGGCATGTCGTAGACGAACTGCACGTCACCCGTGCGCGGGTCCACGACGCCCGGAGTGCCGATCACCAGGGCGTGCAGCTTGCCCAGGGGCACCTTCGCCGACCGGCACGCCTTCACGACCGCGTTGTGCACCAGCGAGACCGCGTCCGACGCGTCACCGGGCTCGACCGTGACCTCGGCGGCGACGTGTCCCGTGATGTCGGCGATCCCCGCCGTCACGGCGTTCGGTCCCACATCGAGGCCGGCCACGTACGCGCTGGAGGGCACCACCGCGTACAGCGCGGCGTTCGGGCCGCGGCCGCCGGCCTGCTCCCCCACGACGGCCACCAGGCCGCGGTCCTCCAGCCTCGCCAGCAGCTGCGACGCGGTCACCTTGGACAGCCCCGTGCGTTCCCCGATCTGCGTACGCGTCAGCGGACCCGAGCTCACCAGAAGATCGAGCGCGGACCGATCGTTCAGCTCGCGTAGGAGTCTTGGCGTCCCCGGCCGACTCGCCATCTCCGTACACCTTCCATCTCGATCCGCTAACAGGGGCTTCTTGGTTAGGAAACTTTCCTGTTAGTTTAGTCCAAGCAGTCCGTTATTCCATAATCCGGCAGACCCACAGCCCCGACTGTAGGCAGGCGCCCAGCGACCGTGCGTACGACATGCCGCATCAATACCAGTAAGCGCGGCCCCGTACGCCCGATCGGGCGGTACCGAAGGGAGTTCCATTGTGAGGTACACCAGGGCCGCCGCGGCGGCCGTCGCGCTCGCTGTGGCCGTCACCGGCTGTGGCAACGACAAGAAGGACGACTCCGCCGCCAAGCCCGCCGATCCCGCCAAGATCGTCGTTTGGCAGATGGGCGACGGCAGTCCGGAGCAGACAAAGTTCCTCGACGGGGTGACCGCGGAGTTCCGCCAGAAGCACCCGAACACCGCGGTGCAGATTCAGTACATCCCCTGGCCGCAGGCCACGCAGAAGTTCCAGACCGCGATCGCCAGCGGTTCGGGCCCGGACGTGACCGAGGTCGGCAACACCGACGTGCAGTCATGGTCCGAGCAGGGCGCCTTCGCCGACATCACCGGCAAGATGGGTTCCTGGGCCGAGGGCAAGAGCCTCAGCAAGGGTGCGCTCGCCAACGACCAGCTGGACGGCAAGACCTACGCCGCGCCCTGGTACGGCGGCGTACGGGCCGTCTGGTACCACAAGGACTGGTTCACCGACCTGGGCATCCAGCCGCCGAAGACCTGGGCCGACCTGGAGGCCGCGGCA
>DASQPY010000558.1:0-7957 GCA_035643735.1 Actinoallomurus sp.
CCCCTCGCGGGACCACCCTCGTCACGCGTCAGACGTACGCGGCCTCGTCGGCGATGTCGACCCGCGCCCGGTCGGGCAGCAGGGCGAGCGCCGTCAGTGTGATCACGGAGGCCAGGATCATCACCACCGAGATCGCCCACCAGCCGAAGTCGTGCAGCAGCCAGGTCGCGAGCAGGGGTGCCGGTCCTCCGGCGAACACCGAGGAGAGCTGGTAGCCGATGCCCGCGCCGCCGTAGCGGAGGTTGGTCGGGAACACCTCGGCGATGAGCGACGCCTGCGGCCCGTACTGGATGGCGTGCGGTATCGCGGCCACCATCACGGTGAGGAAGACGACGATGCCGACCTCGGTGTTGAGCAGGGCGAAGTACGGGAACGCCACGATCGCGAGCGCCATCGACCCGATCGCGTAGACACGTTTGCGGCCCAGTGTGTCGCTGAGGTTCCCGAAGACCGGGATGAGGATGAGCTCCAGCGCGGCGGCCGCGGCGATCGCGTTCAGCGCGAAGTTCTTGGTCTGGCCGGCGTCATCCACGATGTAGGTCAGCGCGAACGTGGTGAGGATGTAGAAGGGCATCTGCTCGGAGGCCCGCACCAGCGCGCTGAGCACGATCTCCTTGGGGTGGCGCCGGACGACGTCCGCCACCGGCACCTTCGCGATCTTCTTCTGCTCGACCACCTCGGCGAACAGCGGAGATTCGAGGACGCGCAGCCGTACCCAGAGGCCGATCCCGACGAGCACCAGGCTGAACAGGAACGGGATGCGCCAGCCCCAGTCCTTGAAGGCGTCGCCGCTCGTCCTGGCCAGCAGGGACATCGCCACGGTGCCGAGCAGGAGGCCGATCGGCACGCCGATCTGCGGCCAGCTCGCCATCAGCCCGCGCCGTTTCTTGTTGCCCCACTCCATGGAGAGCAGGACCGAGCCGCTCCATTCGCCGCCGACCGCGATGCCCTGCAGGATGCGGAGCACGACGAGGATGATCGGCGCCGCGATGCCGATCGAGTCGGTCCCGGGCAGCACGCCGATGAGCGCGCTCGCGATCCCCATCAGCAGGAGGGTGACGATGAGCGTGGCCTTGCGGCCGAGCCGGTCACCCCAGTGCCCGAAGATCGCGGCACCGACCGGCCGGGCGGCGAAGCCCACGGCGTATGTCGCGAAGGAGGACAGAGTTCCGGCGTAGTGCGTGGATGAGGGGAAGAAGACATCCGGGAAGACGACGGCCGCCGCGGTCCCGAAAAGGAAGTAGTCGTACCACTCGATCGAGGTGCCCACCACGCTGGCGATGGACGCCATGCGTATCTGTTTCCCTCGCTCCTTCTCGTCGACCGTTCGTGCCCGCCGTGCTTCGTCTGGCTCCAGGACCATGGACTCCTCCTGTCGCCCCCGATGTTCGGTAGTGCGGGACGTTACCCCCGTTTCGGGCGACAGAAAAGGATCCGAGATAACAAACAGTGTCGAATGTGATGTGGGATTCCCACACACCACGCTCAGCGCAGCGCGGCCGGGAGGTCCCGTGCGTGCAGGACGGTCAGCTGCGACACCGCGCGGGTCAGCACGACGTAGAGCCTGCGCAGACCGGGTGATCGCCCGTCGGCGGCCGGTCCGGCCTCGGCGTCGACGATCGCCGTGGGCTCGACCACGATGACCTGGTCGAACTCCAGGCCCTTGGCCTGTGTCGCCGGGGTGACGACGAGCCGTGAGCCGGCGAAGCCCTCGGCCAGTGGCACGTGCTCCAGGCCCTCCTCCGACAGCAGCGAGAGCAGGGCGGGTACGGCCGCGTCGGCCGCGATGAGCCCGACCGAGCCCTCTTTCGCGAGGGCCTCCCGGCAGGCGTGGACCACCTCGGCGTCGAGATCGGTGACGCGACGTACGTCCAGCGAGCCGGGCGCGGACCGTACGGACGTCGGCGGCGTCAGGCCGGGCGCGATGGCGGGCAGCAGACGGCTCGCGAAGTCGATGATCTGGCGTGGCACGCGGTACCCGCGGTCCAGCACGGTCCGCTCGGCGTCCGGTTTGCCGAGATGGCGCAGGAGGGTCGCCCAGTCGCCGACCGCCCAGGGCGTCGTGCCCTGCGCGATGTCGCCCAGAACGGTCGCCGACCCCGTCTCGCACCGCCGCCCGATCGCCCGGCACTCCATCGCGGACAGGTCCTGCGCCTCGTCGAGGACGACGTGGCCGAGGCTCGGCGTGCGGTTGATGATGTCGGCCGCCTCGTCCACGAGGACCGCGTCGGCGCGGGACCAGCGTGCCGACTTCGGGCCCTTGGCGGGCTTGGCCCACAGCAGAGCCGCCTGCTCGTCGGCGTCGAGCAGCCCGGCGGCCGCCCCGGCGAGAAATTCTGCGTCGGACAGCAGCCGCATCACGACGCGTACCGGGTCGAGCGCGGGCCAGGCCAGGTCGACCATCGCCTTCACCGGGCGGGTACGGCGCACCGCCTCGTGCGTACGGTCGTCGCACGCCTCCCCCGCCGACTCGATCCGGACGAGGATGGCGTGGGCGATGCGGTGGGAGAGCAGGTCGCGACCGGCGCCGTACCGGACGCCGCGTTCGCGCAGTTCCTGGGCCATCTCGGCGATCTCGTACGCGGGTACCCGCCAGCGGCGGGTACCTCGGGGCAGCACGAGCGCCTCGTCCGGCTCGCGCAGGTGGCTCCAGATCGCGCGGCGCAGCACCTCGGCCATCCGCGCGTCGCCCTTGGTCCGCGCGGTCGCGGGTTCGTCCCGCGCCTTGACCGGGACGGCCTCCAGCAGCCCTTCGAGGGTCCGCTGCCTGACGTCGATCTCGCCGAGCGCGGGCAGCACGCCGCGGATGTAGTCCAGGAACGACGCGCTCGGGCCGATCACGAGCACGCCGCCGCGGCGCATCCGCTCGCGGTGCGCGTACAGCAGGTAGGCCACACGGTGCAGGCCGACCGCGGTCTTGCCGGTGCCGGGCGCGCCCTGCACGCACAGGGTGTGGTCGGCGTCGGCACGGACGATGTCGTCCTGTTCGGGCTGGATCGTGGCGACGATGTCGCGCATCGGGCCGACGCGGGGGCGCTCGATCTCGTCGATCAGGATCCGCGACTCCGCCGGGGCGGTGAAGTCCTCGTCCTCCAGCGCGGTGAGCTCCCCGCCGGAGTAGCCGAACCGGCGCCGCAGTGCCAGGCCCATCGGGTCGGTCGTGCTCGCCCGGTAGAAGGGCCGCGACATCGGCGCCCGCCAGTCGATGACCAGCGGCTCGCCGTCGTCGTCGTGCACGTGCCGGCGCCCGACGTACAGGCGCTCCTCGTGGTAGTCCAGCCGGCCGAAGAACAGTGCCGTCGTGGGGTCGTCGCGCAGTGCCTCCGCCCGCTTGCCGAGCTCGGCCGCGAGCACGTCCCGCGACACCGGGTCGCCGGCCGCCGACGCGTCGAGGCTGAGCACGTTCTGCCGCATCCGGTCGAGTGCCGTACGGGAGCGGCGCAGGTACGCGCGTTCGGCCGCGATCTCCGCGTCGGTGTCCTCGACGTCCTGGGCAGGTATGACGAAACCCCTCGGGTCGGTGTGGGAGCGCGAAATTGTTAACTTAGTACGCGGTGGCGCCCGGCTCATCCGAATTTCCGGCCACACCGGGTGCGCTATCGTTCGATCTTGGTCGAACCCTTCGCCCCAGGAGGTCACATGCGCGCGATCGTCGTTACCGAGTTCGGCGGGCCTGAAGTGCTCCGGCCCGCTGACCACGAGGACCTGAGTCCGGGACCGGGCGAGATCGCCATCGACGTCGCGGCGAGCGGCGTCAACTACCGCGACGTGTACGAGCGCACCGGCGCGTACCCCAAAAATCTGCCGTTCATTCCCGGTGGAGAGGTCGCCGGCCCGGTCAGCGCCGTGGGCGAGGGCGTGACCGACGTACAGGTCGGCGACGTGGTCGTCACGTCGGATGCGAAGGGCGGCTACGCCGAGCGCGCCGTCGTCGCGGCCGACCGCGCGGTCCCGGTCGGCGACGCCGGCCCGGAGAAGGCCGCGGCGGTGATCCTGCAGGGGCTGACCGCGCACTATCTGACCCACTCGACGTACGCCATCAAGCCGGGCGACACCGCGCTGGTGCACGCCGCAGCGGGTGGCGTGGGCCTGCTGCTCACCCAGATGGTCAAGCTGCGCGGGGGCCGCGTGATCGGCACCGTGTCGACGGCGGACAAGGAGAAGCTCGCCCGCGACGCCGGCGCCGACGAGGTGGTGCGCTATGACCACTTCGCCGAGGAGGTCCGCCACCTCACCGGAGGTGTGCAGGTCGTCTACGACGGCGTCGGCAAGACGACCTTCGACGACAGCATGTCCGTGCTGCGTCCGCGCGGGATGCTGGCGCTGTACGGCGCGGCCAGCGGCCCGGTGCCGCCGGTGGACCCGCAGCGGCTCAACGCGGCAGGTTCGCTCTTCCTGACGCGGCCCACGCTCGTCCACTACATCGCGGACCGCGAGGAGCTGCTGTCGCGCGCCCGCGACCTGTTCGGCTGGATCGCCTCGGGTGACCTCACGGTGCACATCGGCGGCCGCTATCCGCTGGAAGGCGCCCGGCGGGCGCACGAGGACCTCGAAGCGCGCCGCACGACCGGAAAACTCCTCCTGATCCCCTAGGACCTGTCTCAAAGGCCCGCTGTCCTCCTGCGCGGCGCCCAGGCGGCACCTCGCCGCGTTGTCATCGGTCGACAGCCAGCACCAGGTCCTGGCCGGATGGTGGGACCACCGCGACGCTCAGAAGGCGCGGTCCGCGTCGAACCAGCTCAGCGCCAGGTCTTCGCTGATCTTCGCACGGGCCGCCAGCAGGGCGACCGCCTCGCCCACATCCTCGCGTTCGATCGTGTCGATGCACGGTAGGTCGTTGATCGCGTGGATGAACGCGCGGATGCCCGTCTCGGGATCAGCGGCGGCCTCGGCGGCCTGAAACGCCATGGTCGCACGTCGGGCGGTCGCGGCCGGCCAGGCGCTGAACGGCAGACCGTAGTCCCGCTCAAACCACTCGGCGGTCCGGAGGCCGGTCACCGACGCGTGCGGCAACCGGCAACCCTTGAGCTGCTTCCGCAGATCCCGACCGGCGGCGTGGTCGATGTTCGAGGCATCGAAATTGCGCAGGCCTGGCCATGTGGTCAATGAAGGCAGGCCGGTCAGGTCAGGGCAGTCGCCCAGCTGTAGCCGCTGCAGGTGAGGCAGCCCGGCGAGCGCTTCGAGGTTGGCGAGCTGTCCCAACAGCCGCACCACGGTAAGGTCCGGAAACTGCAGCAGGCTCCCGCAGTCGAAGGGCTGGCGCAGCGGCTTGACGCCGACGTAGACCGAGGTGGCTGCCCCGAGGGACAGCAGCGGCGGTAGCTTCAACGGCTCGGCATCGCGGGATGTGCGGGTGCCGGGGTAGAAGTACAGGTGCGGGCATGTGCCGTCGGCCGCCGGCTCGGCCTGCAGCCGTGACAGGTCACCTTGCGCCGTGAAGGTACTTGTCGTCGTCGGCAGCACGATCGTTAGCGCCGCGCCGCGCAGACTGACGGTGAGATGCTCGATTCTGGCCGCGCTGCCGTCAACGGTCACAGGGGTTGTCGGGATCCAGTGGAACTGCTCAATCCGGCGCCGCTGGGACCAGGCGAGAAAACCGATGTCGTTGCCCTGGTAGCGCAGTACCCGCGGCCAGGGATAACCAGCGGACCTAGGGAACGCATCAAAGGCGGACCAGTCGAGCACGTCGTCGGGTCCGACGACCACGTCCGGCTCGGCCGCACCGGGCACGACCGGCCCGATGCTGAGGCTGCCTTGTCCAGCCGGAACTTCGATGGTGTGGCTCGCAGGCCCAGTCAGTGACAGCACGATGATCGCAGCTCTTACCATCCCACCATCATGGGTGATCGCCGACCACGACCGAACATAACGCGGCGCCCGCCCAGCCCGGCCTCGACCTGCGGCAAAGGACTACACACGCCCTAAGAGATACTCCGGCCGTGGATACGCGTGCGACGACGGACGGGATACGACCAGGCCAGACGGCGCGAGGGATCGCCTCGGGCCGTCCCATCGAATGGGCGCTGCGTTCCGCGGAACCGGTGGACGTCGAGGCGATCGCGGAGCTGCGGGCAACGGTGATGCGCCCGGACCTGGAGCGGCTGGGACGGTTCGACGAGCATCGGGTCCGGCAGCGGCTGCGGGATTCCTTCTCCTCGCAGCACACGTCGATCATCGTGGCCGACGGCGCCTTCGCGGGCTGCGTCGCCGTGCGCCCGGCCGAGGACGGTCGGTGGCTGGAGCATTTCTATCTCGCTCCGGGCCTGCAGGGCCGGGGGCTCGGGTCGGCCGTCCTGCGAAGACTGCTGAAGCAGACCGACGCCGACGGCGCGCTCGTCCGCCTGAACGTCCTGCGGGGCAGCGCCGCCCGGCGGCTGTACGAGCGCCACGGGTTCACCGTGGTGGCTCAGGACCCGATCGACGTCTCCATGATGCGACGACCGGGTGCGGGCACGCTTGGAACCTGAAGAGGATCGCGGGGTTCATGAGATCTGTCGTACGCATGGGCCGTGGCGTCCGCTTACAACCTTGCGATTCATCGCTTGTGCCGAAATCCCCTAATTTCGGAACCGCGCCGGTCGTCCCACTAGTCTTATCGCTCGTCGGCACAGGAGGGTCGGGAGCGTTGAGCAGTGATCACGTGATCGGCCCGTTGCGGCCCAGCGATCCGCGGCGGCTGGGGGCTTACCAGATCGTCGGCCGGATCGGCCGCGGCGGGATGGGCATCGTCTACCTCGCCGAGAGCGAGGGTGGCGAGCGGGCCGCGGTCAAGGTGATCAGCCCGGATCTGGCCGACGACGAGATGTTCCGTGAACGCTTCCGGCGCGAGGTCGAGTCGGCCCGCCGGGTCCGGAGGTTCTGCACCGCCCCGGTGCTGGACGCGCAGCTCGACGGCGAGCCGCTGTTCATCGTCACGGAGTTCGTCGACGGAGCCAACCTCGACGAGTTCGTGATCGCCAGCGGGCCGATGCGCGGGTCCAACCTGGAGCATCTGGACGTGGGCGTCGCGACCGCCCTGACCGCGATCCACGGCGCCGGGGTCATCCACCGCGACCTCAAGCCCGCGAACGTCCTGCTGTCCTCGGTCGGCCCCCGCGTCATCGACTTCGGCATCGCCCGCGCGCTCGACACGGTCTCCGGCGCGACGCGTACGGGGCAGTTCATCGGCACCCCGGCCTACATGGCGCCCGAGCTGATCTCGGGAGATACGGCGTCGCCCGCGTCCGATGTCTTCGCCTGGGCCTGCGTCGTCGCCTTCGCCGGGACCGGCCGGGCGCCGTTCGACGGGCCGACCGTCCCCTCCGTGCTCTACCAGATCTCCCACGGCGAGCCGGCGCTGGACGGGCTGGACGAGGGCCTGC
The DNA here is from genome assembly GCA_035643735.1 of Actinoallomurus sp. Taxonomy (GTDB): domain Bacteria; phylum Actinomycetota; class Actinomycetes; order Streptosporangiales; family Streptosporangiaceae; genus Actinoallomurus. The sequence goes on from DASQPY010000558.1 coordinate 7,362, forward strand.
GGGACCTGGTCGCCCGCTCACTGGACAAGGACCCGGCCAAACGCCCGTCCGCGCAGGAGCTGCTCGACCTGCTCACCGGCCGGCCACACGCGAAGGCGGCCGAGGCCGCCGACACGGTCGGCCGCACGTGGGCCCTGCCGAGTGGCCGGCGGACGATGCCGGACGCGCCGCCGACGCGGGTCCGGCCGCCGGATCCTCGCGATCGGCCCACCGCCCTCGTGCGGAGGCCGCCGGTGCTCGCCGCGGCCGGGCTCGCCGCGGTGCTGGTGGTCGGCGTCGGCGGGGTCTTGTTGCTGCGCGGCCCGGGCGGCCCGCCGGCCAAGACCACCACGCTTTTCGCCGACGACTTTTCCAACACCGACTCCGGCTGGTCCGGGTCGACCTGGATCTCCGGCAGCGGGTACTCCGAAGGCGGCTACCGCATCGACGCGGGCGGCTACACGGCCGCGCGGTGGGAGAAGGCCCCGATCAAGGGGAACCTGCCGGACCGCGTCCTGATCAGCGTAGACGCGACGGTCAAGGCCGGTCCGCCATACGGCCAGGTCGCGGTGTACTGCCGGGGCAACGGGAGCGGGGACCAGTCCTCCTCCTACGAC
>DASQPY010000559.1:0-10496 GCA_035643735.1 Actinoallomurus sp.
GAGGTCCCCGTCGGCCTCAACGACGGCATCAACTCCCCGGCGAGCGTGGACAACCCGCTGAGCTCCTTCTGCGTGCTGTACGGCACCCATCGCGACTTCACCAAGGCTCAGCTCGACACGCTCTACCACGGCGACCGCGACTACCGGCGGCAGGTGACCGACGACGTACGCCGGCTCGAGGGCCAGGGCTTCCTGCTTCCCGAGGACGGTCGCGTGTTCACCGACGCGGCGCGGCACCGGCACGTCTGACCGGGCCGGCGCCCCGTCTCACCCGGCGTCGCACCGCCGATGTGACGCCGGGTGGCACGCCGCGTGACGTGTGTTGTCGGTGATGCTGATCTTTTTGGTGATTCGCACCTTTAGTCTGTGGTGGTGGCCAGTCACAATCACGCCGGTGCCCCTCCCGCGAGCCGTGCCACCCGGGCGGCCGGCCGATCGGGCCGTCATGGCCGGCCATCGGCCCTGAGGGCGGCCGTCCAGGCGCGCCTGGAGGAGATGCGCTTTCGCCACGGCGTCCTCCTGATGGTCACCGCCGCCGCCCTCGTGGTCGTCGTGGTCGGCGGCGTGAGCACGGCCCTGCTCGGTGGCGGCGGGGGGCGGTCGCCGCACGCCGGTGGGCCACCCGCGGAGGACTCGGCGGCGACCGAGTCGAGGTCCGCGAGCCCGACCGGCCCCTCACTCGCGCCACGCGGATCCTCCCGCAAGCCGAAGACGTCCGCCTCGACGATGGTGGGCGCGCCGCCCAGCGCACCGGCGCCGCCCCGTCCCAGCGGGTCCGCCAAGCCGAGCCAGTTGCCGAGCTGGTGGCCTTCCGGTGACCCGCGGTATCACCACCGGCACCGCTACAGCCCGCCCCCGTGGTGGCACCACCGCTGAGGACGCCGGCCGTCAGCCCCTGACCCTGCCGGAGTCGCGATCCGCCATCAGCGAGCCGCTGTCGAGCGCCTCGAAGTCCCCGCCCCGATGCGGCCCCGGCGTACCTCGTCGCGGCGTACGAGGCCAGGGGTGATCGGCAGGCCGGCGGCGTCGGCGGACGTCCAGCCGGCGGGCCGGCGTGGCCCGGGAGTTACTTGACCCGTATTCCGTCCAGGGCCATGCCGAGCACGCGCTCGCGCTGTTCGTCGTCGACGAAGCCGGTGGCGGTGATGCCGGTGACCATGCGGAGCACGTCGTCGAAGGTGGCGTCCCGGCGGGCTTCGCCGGCCTCCTGGGCGCGGGCGAACAGCGGCCCGCCCGCCGCGTACATGGCCTCCCGGCAGGACCGGAACATCTCGGACTCGCGGTTGAGTGCCTCAGAGATCGCCCGCTTCGTGGCCGCGTAGGCGACGAAGCGGCGCAGCCAGGTGACGAACCCCTCCCACGCCGGGAGTTCGGCGACCTCCTCCGCCTCCTGGCAGAGCGCCTCGACCTCGCCGATGTAAACGGCGTCGAACAGGTCCTGCCGCGTCGGGAAGTTGCGGTAGAGCGTGCCGATGCCGACCCCCGCGCGGCGGGCGATGTCCTCCAGCGACGCCTCGGTGCCGTTCTGGGCGAACGCCTCACGCGCCGCGCTGAGCAGCGCGTCGAAGTTGCGTCGCGCGTCGGCGCGGTGCGGGCGCCGTACCGCGACACCTGGGGCGATGGTCGCCTTCTCTGCCACCGGACTCCTCCCGCCTGAGGTCCTCGAGTTGTATCGGAGGCACGCCTCCGCTAATGTGGAGGCATGCCTCCACTATTACGGAGGCTTCCCTCAACTTTATCCGATCGGCCGCTCGCCCGCGATGTCCCGAGCATTCGCGCCCGATGCCCTGCCGTCGTTCCGTCGAAGGACCCTCATGTCGAGCAAGACCTCTTCCGCACGGTTGACCTTTCTCGTGCTGTCGGCCGCGGCCGCGGCGTTCTCGATGCTGCAGTCACTGGTCAGCCCCGTACTCTTCACCATCCAGCACGACCTGCACACCAGCCAGACCACGGTGACCTGGGTACTGACCGCGTGGCTGCTGTCGGCGTCGGTGGCGACCCCGCTGATGGGCCGGATCGGCGACATGATCGGCAAAGAGCGCACGCTGCTCGTCGCCCTGGGCGCGATCGCCCTCGGCTGCCTGGTCGCCGCGCTCGCCCCGAACATCGGCGTGCTGATCGTCGCCCGTGTGATCCAGGGACTCGGCGGCGCCGTGTTCCCGGTGTCGTTCGGCATCATCCGCGACGAGTTCCCCGCCGCACGCGTGCCCTCGGCGGTCGGCGTCCTGTCGGCCGTCATCGCGGCCGGCGGCGGGCTGGGCATCGTCTTGTCCGGCCCCATCGTCGAGTCGCTGAGCTGGCGCTGGCTGTTCTGGGTTCCCATGATCGTCGTGACGGCGACGGCGGCCCTGGCGCACCGGTACGTCCCGGAGTCCCCGGTACGCTCGCCCGGCCGCATCGACTGGTTCGCCGCCCTGTTGCTGTCCGGCTGGCTGGTGACGCTGCTGATCCCGCTGAGTGAGGCGTCGTCGTGGGGCTGGACCTCGCCGGTGGTGCTCACGCTGTTCGCCCTCGCCGTGGTCCTGTTCGCCGCGTGGATCCGGGTCGAGCTCCGGTCACGGAACCCGCTGATCGACATGCGCATGATGCGGTTGCCGGCCGTGTGGACGGCCAACCTGGTGGCACTGCTGTTCGGGGCCGGCATGTTCTCGGTCTACGGGTTCCTGCCGGAGTTCCTGCAGACCCCGGTGAGCGCCGGCTACGGATTCGGCGCCAGCGTCACCGACGCCGGTCTGCTGATGCTGCCCATGCTGGTCACGATGGCCGTGAGCGGGTCTCTCAGCGGTCCGATCGCGCCGGTCTTCGGCGTGAAGGCGCAGTTGGTCTGGGGATCGGCCGGCAGCGTCGTCGCGTGTGCGGGGTTCGCCCTGTACCACGACCGGCCGTGGCAGCTCGGCGTCGCCGGCGCGGTGTTCGGGCTCGGTCTCGGCCTCGCGTACTCCTCGATGACCAGCCTGATCGTGCAGAACGTGCCGGCCGGGCAGACCGGCGTCGCCAGCGGCATGAACGCCAACATCCGCAACATCGGAGGCTCGATCGGCACGGCCGTCGTCAGCTCCATCATCACCGCGCATCCACGGTCCGACGGTCTCCCGCACGAGTCCGGCTTCACCCACGGCTTCCTGCTGCTGGCCCTGACCTCGTCCGTCACCGTCGCACTGGCGCTGCTCGTCCCCTCCGCCCGCCGGAGGGCCGAGCCCGAGCCGGTGGCGGACGGCGAGCCACTCGTGGCGACCCGCTGATCCTCCGTGCGGAGAGAGGAGACCCCATGGACATGCGACTCGCGGGAAAGCGTGCGCTGGTGACCGGGTCGAGTGCCGGCCTCGGCCGGGCCACCGCCTCGGCACTCGCCGCCGAGGGCGTGACCGTCATCGTGCATGGCCGCGACGAGGCCCGCGCCACCGCCGAGGCCGAGCACATACTTTCCGCCGGCGGACAGGCCGAGGTCGCGATCGGCGACCTGGCCGGCGACGAGGGCGCCGACGCCGTCGCGAACGCGGCCCTGGCCCGCGGCCCGGTCGACATCCCCGAAGACCTGGCTGATCAGCGGCAGTTCGCGCGGCCTCGGCCGTGAGCCGGCACGGGGCTCCAGGTCGTCGGGCCGGCCGGTCCAGGTTGAGGATCAGCGGGGGTGGCCTCGCGGCAGCAATCACCCTGTCACGAGGCCACGGACTGACGGTCTAGAGAGTTCTGGCGCCTTGGGCCCCACGTGAACGGCGGCGCGTGAGCGCCATCGCCGCGGTCGCGGCGCCCAGGACGCAGGCGAGCGCACCGACGACCACGTTGGTCCAGATGATGCCCTTGGGTGCGCTGTGAGTCGTGGTGGCCACCCAGGGCGAGATGATCAACCAGATACCGATCGGCACGAGCATCCAGCCGAGGCCGAGCGCCCGCTCCGGGAACAACACCAGCCCCAGGCCGATCGCCGCGAGGGCGAGGCCCAGCACCAGGTCGTTCACCATCATGTTCGGATACGCCGAACTGAAGTGCACGACCCAGGGCGAGATCGCGAGGTAGAGACCGGTCAGCATGACCAGTCCCTCCATCATCTCCACCCTACGGCCCCCGGTCATCCGCGCGTACCGTTCACGCATCTCGGCTGCGTCCGGATGTTCGGTCATGCCTGAAGAATGGCGAGAGATATCGGCCATTCTGATCGCCTTCTTTCGGATCAGATGAATCCCCCTGATTCATCCACCAGTCATTATCTCTCCTACCCTTCGATGGGGATGTGGGGGGTGACCAGGTGATACGTGATTCCGGTCACCGCCCGGCCCTGGCGCAGCTCAGTTCCCGACGGTGCGGGCGACCGCGGAGCGTACGACCTCGGCCAGGTCGCCGGTCCGCTCGTACGTCCGGCGCTGCAGGGTGGCGCCATTGCCGCGGCTCAGCAGGCGGCCGGTCAGTTCGGTCGCCGCGTCGAGGTCGCCGAGGTCGGCCAGGGCCGGCGTCACGTGGTCCAGCAGCGCGCGCACGACGGTCTCGGCGGAGGCCGGACGGGCCGTGACGGGATGCACCAGCTCGCCCTCGAGCCCCGACCGGCTCGCTCGCCAGGAGGCCAGGCGGAGCAGTTCGGTGCGTACCGGGCTCGGCGGTTCACCCTTGTCCCACTCCCGCGCGGCCGTCTCCACCAGCCCTCGCACGAGCGCGGCCAGCAGCAGTGCGTCGTCGGCCGCCATGCACACGTCCGCGACCCGGATCTCCACCGTCGGGTAGTGCCGTGCCAGGCGGGCGTCGAAGTAGACCATCCCCTCGTCCAGCAGCCCGCCGCTCTTGATCATCGCGTCGACGGTGGCGTGGTAGACCTCCGGGGTGCCGAACAGCTCGGCCGGCCCGGCGGAGGGCCAGCGGCCCCAGACCTGGTGCCGGTAGCTGGCGTACCCGCTGTCGCGGCCCTGCCAGAAGGGCGAGTTCGCGGTCATCGCGAGCAGCGTGGGCAGCCACGGACGGATCCGGTCCAGGACCGCGACGCCCTCCTCCTCCGATTCGATCCGGACGTGGACGTGACAGCCGCAGGTCAGCTGCTCCTGCGCGGTGAGCGCGTACTTCTCGGTCATCCGCAGGTACCTGTCCTTGGGCATGGTCAAGGGGCTCACCGCGAGCGGCGACGTCGCCAACGCGACCACCTGGCAGTTCTTGCGGGCGGCGGCATCGGCCGCGGCGCGCCGCTCGGCCCGCAACTGGTCCGACAGCTCATCCAGGGTCGTGCACGGAACGGTGTCCGTCTCGACCTGCTGACGCTGGAGCTCGGACTCGGGCGCGTCCTCGCCGTCGTCCGTGACCGCCTCGGCCAGCGCTACGGCGGCACCGCTGTCCGGATCGACGAGCAGCATTTCCTCTTCGACCCCGAAACTACGCACCGTGAACCTCCAAGGTCATGACCGTTACGGCCGGGGGATCAACATGGATCGCTCCATTACTACCGCCCCTATCGCTGACTACTCCCGTTGCGCGCTGAATCATGGCGATATGGCCAACGCCCCCCGCTCCGAAGACGATCTACAGGCCGCATCACCCGCCGCTCCGCCCCAGGACCCCGCTCTCCCCGTGGCCCACTCCGAGGAGCCGGTGCATGCCGTCGAACCACCAGAGACGGCCCGTACCGAACAGATCGAGGGACACCTCACCCGTGAGCTGCGCCCTACGCGGGTCGTACCCCGGTGGATCGGCTGGCTGGTCATCGCGGCGGGTGCGTTCATGCTGCCCTGGGTCGCCGGTCTGGTGTTCATCCTGCCCACGCGTCACGAGACCGCGCACTACGGGTTCTCCTGGATCGGTTTCGACCTCGCCCTGTGCGGGATGCTCATTCGGACCGGCTGGCTGGCCCAGAAAGGACGTGAGCACATCGAACTCAGCGCGGCGATCACAGGGACGTTGCTCATGGTCGACGCCTGGTTCGACGTGGTGACGGCGGACAGCCGACAGGAGTTCGCGATCGCACTGATACTCGCGTTGGGAGCCGAGTTGCCGCTGGCCGTCTTCTGTCTGTGGATCGCCGGGCGCGTGGAGTTCCGCCGCCAGCGGCGCGCCGAGGCGATGTCCCGGCTCATGCGGCAGTGGTCACGGCGCCCGTACGAGCGACGTTCCTCCTCTGCCGAAGGGGCTGACCGACGATGACCTCTCTCGAAGCCGACTTCTATGACCAGCAGAGCCTGCTGACCGAGGACGAACGCGAGGTCGTCCTGCGGGTCCGGTCCTTCATGGAGAAGGAGGTGGCGCCGATCGCGAACGAGGCATGGGCGAAGGCCGAGTTCCCGCACCGGCTGGTGCCCGGCTTCGCGTCACTGGATGTCGCCGGGTTGGCCGGCCGGGGCGCGCGCAGCCTCCTGACCGGGTTCGTGACGATGGAGATGAACCGCGTCGACCCGTCGATGGCGACGTTCTTCGGCGTGCACACCGGCTTGGCCATGGGCAGCATCGCCCGCTGCGGCTCCGATGAGCAGCAGGATCGCTGGCTGCCCGCGATGTCGCGGATGGAGAAGATCGGGGCGTTCGGGCTCACGGAACCGCACGGCGGCTCGGACGTCGCCGCCGGGCTGGAGACCACGGCGCGCCGCGACGGCGACGCGTGGGTGCTGAACGGCGCCAAGCGCTGGATCGGCAACGCCACCTTCGCCGACCTGATCATCATCTGGGCCAGGGACGAGGAGGACGACCACGTCAAGGGTTTCGTGGTGGAGAAGGACACCCCGGGGTTCACCGCGACGAGGATCGAGCACAAGATCGCGCTGCGTACCGTGGAGAACGCCGACATCACCCTCACCGAGTGCCGCGTTCCCGAGACCGACCGCCTCCAGCGGGCGACCGGTTTCCGCGACACCGCCGACGTACTGCGCCGGACCCGGGGCGGAGTGGCCTGGCAGGCCGTCGGGGTGATGATGGGCGCGTACGAACGGGCCCTGGCGTACGCGAAGGAACGCGAGCAGTTCGGCCGGCCGATCGCCAAGTTCCAGCTCGTACAGGACCTGCTCGTCCGCATCCTCGGCAACCTGACCTCCTCGATGGGGATGGTCGTACGGCTCGCGCAGCTCCAGGACTCCGGGGTCTACCGCGACGAGCACTCGGCCCTGGCCAAGGCGTACTGCACCGTACGCATGCGCGAGGCGGTCGGCTGGTCGCGGGAGATCCTCGGCGGCAACGGGATCGTGCTGGACTACGACGTGGGCCGGTTCGTCGCCGACGCCGAGGCCATCTACTCCTATGAGGGCACGCGGGAGATGAACACTCTGATCACCGGGCGCGCCATCACCGGCCTCGGCGCCTTCGTCTAGAGCCCGTCAGGCATCAGGGCGGCGCGCAGCCGCTCGGCGAACGCCCCGGGGTGGGTGAGCTTGCCGTTGTGGCCGCCCGGGAACTCCGCAAGGGCGGTCCCCCGCAGGCTCGCCACTTCCTCCGCGCACCGGCGGTCGAGCACCGTACGCGGCCCGGTGACGGCGGCGAGCAGATGGTGAATGTCGTCGCTGTGCGCCGTGATGGTCACCGGCCGCCCCGGGTCGTGGAGCGTGCTGCGTGACAGTCCCCGGCGGTCGTACGTCACGACCGTGTGGTCCTCGGCGAGGCAATTGCGGTCGGAAAGTGGCCGCAATGGTCCGTAGCGTTCTCCGTGTGGCCAGCGGAGTTCCCCTGGCTCCCGGACAAAGGAGACGTGTCGTGGACTGGAAGCTCGAACTCGTGGCCATCCCCGTGTCGGACGTCGACCGCGCCAAGGAGTTCTACACCGAGAAGGCCGGGTTCGTGCTCGACCACGACCATCAGGTCAGCGACGAGCTCCGCTTCGTCCAGCTGACCCCACCGGGCTCGGCCTGCTCGATCGCGATCGGCACGGGCGTGACGGACGTGCCGCCGGGATCGGTACGCGGCGTGCAGGTGGTGGTCCCCGACATCGAGGCCGCCCACGCCGAACTCGCCGGCCGGGGCGTGGACGTCGGCGAGATCCAGCAGTTCCCGTGGGGCCGCTTCGTCTTCTTCAACGACCCGGACGGCAACGGCTGGTCCGTACAGGAGATCAAGATCAAGCCCCGGGACTGAGGGGTTACCTTGCCGGTCCGCGTTCGGCCGGGCTCTGGGCGGCTTCCGGCAGGGTCTGGATGACGCTGCGCAGGTGGGCTCGGGCGGCGCGTTCGGCGGCCTCGGCGTCGTGGGCCCGGATCGCGTCGATGATGGCCAGGTGCTCGGGCAGCGACACCGCGGACCGGCCGGGATGCATGGCGAGTCTGAACTGGTGGCGGACGCTCTGCGCGCGCAGGCGTTCGAGGACCGTCGCGGCGGTTCGCTGGCCGCTGATCTCGCGGATCCGGCGGTGCAACCGCTCGTTCAGGCGGGAGTAGCCGAGCACGTCGCCGGACGAGACGGCCAGGCGCATGCTCTCGCCGATGTCCTGGAGCTCCCCGGACTCGGCCTCGGTGATCCGGTGGGCGGCCTTGGCGGCACAGAGGCCCTCCACCACCATCCGTACCTCCGAGATCTCGATCGCCTCTTCGAGCGGGACCGCGCGTACGCGTGCGCCGCGGTTCTGTACGCGTTCGATCAGGCCCTCGTTGGTCAGTTCGAGGAGTGCGGCACGGACGCTCGCCCTGCTGGCGGCGAACTGTTCGGACAGGTCGGCCTCCACCAGGCGCTGGTTCGGAACGAACTCACCGCTGAGGATCGCCTCGCGGATGCCGGCCACCACCGGCCGGTCGCGGCCGGACGTGCCGCTCACCTCATCTGCCGCCACTGCTCTCCCCCGAATCACGACCCACGGAACCGATTTTGTCACCAATTTTGTCGCAGCCCAGTCTAGCGGTCGCCCGCCGGGCCCACCGGCGGCGAAACCGAGGGGGTGCGCCCTCCACGCCGCGGGGGACCACGGTACGGAAGCGCATCGTCCCGGCGCTCCGGGTTCGGCGAGACGTGCGGGCGCGAGAAGGGCCGGGCTCAGGCGCCCTCGACCGGTGGCGTGCCGTGGGTGTGGAAGGACGCGATGGTCTGCAGGCCCCACGCCTGACCCTTGGCGCGCTCGGCCTCGCTCCAGGTGACCGTCTTCCAGTCGGGCGCGAGGACCAGGCGGGCCACCGGGTTGCACAGTTCGAGGCGGTTGCCGCCTGGTTCGTACACGTAGAGGAAGAAGGTCTGTTGGATGGCGTGCTTGTGCGGGCCGGTCTCGATGAAGACGCCGTTGTCGAGGAAGATGTCCGCCGCCCGCAGGATGTCCTCGCGCGTGTCGGTGGCGAAGGCGATGTGGTGCAGCCGCCCGCGGCTGCCGGTCCGGTCGCGCGTGTAGACGATGTCGTAACCCTTGTTCGTGAACGTCAGCCAGCGCCCCGCGATCACGCCGCTGTCCAGCATGATCTCCTCGGTGGGCATGCCGCCCAGCACGTCACGGACGAACTCGGTGCTCGGCTCGGCCTCGGCGGCCAGGTAGTTGACGTGGTCGAGGCGGCGGACGCAGACGCCGCGCGCCGGGTACGCCTGGGCCTGGTTCTTCAGCGCGGGAGCGAGCTCCGGCGGGGCCTGGTACCACTCGCTCTCCCAGTAGATCTCCATCTCGTGCCCGTCCGGGTCGCGGAACGCGTACACGGGGCCGAACCCCGGGTCGCCGTCGCGCCAGCCGATGCCGAGCCCGGTCTCCTCGATGGCGCGGACCCGCCGGTCGAGCGCCTCCTGGCCGTTCGTACGCATGCTCGTACGCCCGATCCCCGAGGTCGGGTGGGCGGTCAGCTTGAGAGTGTGGTGCTGGTAGTCGTCCCAGGTGCGCAGGTAGACCTAGTCGCCGTCGGTGCCGTTCTCGGTCAGTCCCATCACCTGGGTGAAGAAGTGCAGGCTCTCGTCCGGTGCGGGCGTGAACAGTTCCACGGGTCCGACATGGGCGATCTCGTGCGCAGGTGCCACGGTGGTCTCCGGTCAGGTGCGGGGGAACACGGTGCCGTCGAACAGCTTGCGCGCGGTGCGCACGACGCTCGAACGGCGTACTCGTGGAGGATGAACGGTGGTGTCGAGGTCGACCTCGACCTGCAGGCGTCCGGACGGGTGTTCGACGTCGATCCGCGCGCCGGGCTCGGGGGGCACGGCCAGGTCGTGGCCGGCCGACCCGTCCAGCAGCAGCGCGGTGATGACGCTGACCGCGCCGAGCACGCCGATCGAGGTGTGCGGGCGTAGCGGGATGAACGTGCGGGTGCAGATCATGCCGCCCTCGCGTGGCGCGGCGACCAGCGTGGTCTTGGGCACCGACGCGTCGGTCACGTCGCCGAGGCCCATGAGCCGCCCGGCCCGCAGGCGCAGTGACTGGACGCGGTCGCACAGCGCCGTGTCGGCGGCCAGCTCCGCCGCGGTCTCGTAGCCGCTGACGCCGAGGTCGGTGGCGGCGGCCACGACCACGGGCATGCCGTTGTCCACGCAGGTGACCTCGAGGTCGTCGATGACGTCGAGCACCCGTCCGGTGGGCAGGAGGCCGTTGCCCGCCGACCCCTCGGTACGCGCGAAGTCGACGACGATCGGGGCCGCCGTGCCCGGCACGC
>DASQPY010000560.1:0-22514 GCA_035643735.1 Actinoallomurus sp.
GCGCGAGCTGGGTGGCGTACTCGTCGGCGGTGTGCGCGATCAGCGGCTCAAGATCGGCCGAGCGCAGCGTGTGGACCAGCCAGTCGCGGCAGATCGCACCCGGTGACTGGGCGATCCAGGACTCGCCGTGCAACTCGCCGAGGTCGATCACGGACCGCGTGGCGAGCGGGTGCCCGGCCGGCAGCGCCACGTCCGCGACGTCATCGACCAGCGACGCCTTGACCAGCCCGTCCGGGATGGCCAGGGGCACGTTGAACCAGTCCTGCACGATGCCGAGGTCGACTTCACCGCGTACGGCCAGAGGCACCGCCGCGTGCGGCTCCTGTTCGCGCAGGCACACCCGCAGCCGCGGATGCTGCTGGGCGAGGGCGCGCAGCGCGGGGGGTACGAGGCCGCGCGCCGCGGTCGGGAACGCCGCCACCGCGAGCTCGCCGACGACCTCGCCGCGCTGGGCCTCCAGGTCCGACTCGGCCTCCTCGACCATGGCCAGGATGCGCTCGGCGTGCGCCGCGAGCAGCGCGGCCGCGTCGGTGAGGCGCACCCCGCGGCCGTTGCGTTCGAGGAGCTTCTGCCCGGTCTCGCGTTCGAGCTTGGCCACCTGCTGTGAGACGGCGGACGTGGTCACGTGCAGCACGTCGGCGGCGGCGCTCACGGAGCCGTACGTCGCCACCGCGCTGAGGGCGCGGAGTCGATCCAGATCAAGCATGAAGTAATGCTACATATACCCATTAAAAGATAGTCGCTTGTCCTAAACAGTGGGTCGGGCCAGCATCGGCCATATGAAACCTCGCCACGTCGCCGTCGCGGTGATGATCGCCGCCATCTGGGGCGTGAACTTCGTCGTCATCGACGTCGGTCTCGACTCGCTGCCCCCGCTGCTCTTCGCCGGCCCGCGCTTCGTCGCCGCCGCCTTCCCGGCGGTGCTGTTCGTGCGCCGCCCCGCGATCCCGTGGCGCTGGTTCCCGCTCATCGGGCTGCCGCTCGGCGTGGGCCAGTTCGGGCTGCTGTTCATCAGCATGCACATCGGCATGCCGGCCGGCCTGTCCTCGCTGGTGCTGCAGACGCAGGCGCTGTTCACCGCGATGTTCGCGGCCGTGATGCTGCGCGAGCGGGCGCCGCGGACCCAGCTGGCCGGCATGGTCGTCGCGTTCGCCGGGATCGCGGTGATCGGACTGTCGCTCGGCCAGGGCAGCCCGCTGCTCGCGTTCGCGCTGTGCGTCGGCGCGGCGGGCATGTGGGGGCTGGCGAACATCGGCCTGCGGAAGGCGCAGCCACCGGACGCGTTCGCGTTCATGGTCTGGGTGAGCCTCGTGCCGCCGCTCCCGCTGCTGACGTTGTCACTGGTGTTCGAGGGCCCGCGGGCCGATCTGCACGCGCTCGCGCACATCTCGGCCGGCGGCCTGGGCGCACTCTTCTACGTCGCCTACATCTCGACGCTGGTCGGCTTCGGCGCCTGGGGCTGGCTCCTGCGCCGGTACGACGCCGGTCAGGTCGCGATGTACTCCCTGCTCGTGCCCCCGTTCGGGATGTCGTCGGCGGCGCTCCTGCTCGGTGAGCCGATCACGGTCACGGACACGATCGCGGCCCTGCTCATCGTGGGCGGCGTCGCTCTGGGCAGCATCCGGCGCCGGGTCGCCCCGGCCACACCCCTTGCCCAACTGGCGAGGACCCCATGACCCCCCGCGGAATCCACGTGCCACTCGTGACCCCGTTCACCGCGAACGGCGCGGTCGACACCGCCTCGCTGGAGCGGCTCGCCCACCACGTCCTCGACCAGGGAGCCGCAGGCCTGGTCGCGCTCGGGACGACCGGAGAGGCGCCGATGCTGACCGAGGACGAGCGGCTCACGGTCATCGCGACCTGCCGGAAGGTCAGCGACGCGCACCGCAGGGCGCTCACGATCGGCGCGGGCACCATCGGCACCGACGAGTCGGTGCGCCAGGCCGAGAGTCGCGCCGAGGCGGCCGACCTCCTGCTCGTACTCGTGCCTTACTACCTGCGCCCCTCCGACGAGGGCGTGGTCGAGCACTTCGCGGCCGTCGGCGCGACGGCCGGGGTGCCGCTGATCGTCTACAACGTCCCCTACCGCACCGGAAAGACGCTTCGCGCGGAGACGCTGCTCACGCTGCTGGAGGCCGAGCACATCGCGGGCGTCAAGCACTGCGCCGGAGCGATCGACGCGGACACCCTCACCCTGCTCGCGCACTCTGGCGACGTGCTCGGCGGCGACGACGCGTTCCTGTATCCGATGCTGATGCTCGGCGCGGCGGGCGGCATCGCGGCGTCCGGCAACGTGGCCCCGGCCGCCTTCGCGTCGATGGCCGAGGCGGTACGCACGGGTGACACCGGACGTGCCCGTGGCCTGCACGGCGCCCTCCTGCCGCTGACGCGCGCCCTGTTCGCCGAGCCGTCGCCGGCCGTCATCAAGGCGGTGCTGGCCGAGCTCGGGCTGATCGAGCACCCCGGCGTACGCGCGCCGCTGCGTGCCGCTGCTCCGGCCTCACTCGGCGCGGCCATGGACGCACTGAAAGGATTGGCGGCATGAAGATCGGATTCGGCGCCCCTGTGGCGGGCGCATGGGCAAGCCCGGAAAACCTCGGTTACTTCGCCGGCCGCGCCGAGGAGCTGGGATATGACTCCCTGTGGGCGTTCCACCGCCTGCTGATCCCGGCCGACAAGACCAAGATGGCCCCCGTGTACCACAGCGTCCTCGACCCGATCAGCGCGCTGACCTTCGCGGCCGCGCGCACGTCCCGGATCCGGCTCGGCGTCGCCCTGGTCAACCTTCCGTTCGTCTCCCCGGCCTATCTCGCCAAGCAAGCGGCCACACTGGACGTCCTGTCCGGCGGCCGCTTCGACCTCGGGCTGGGCACCGGCTGGCAGAGCGAGGAGTTCGTGGCCAGCGGAGTCTCGATGGAGCGCCGCGGGGCACGCGCGGAGGACTTTCTCGCCGCGCTGCACACGCTGTGGGCGGATGAGGTCAGCGCGTACGACGGTGAGTTCTACACGGTCGCGCCGAGCCGGATGGCGCCCAAGCCGGTGCAGAAGCCGGGCCCGCCCGTCCTCCTGGGCGGAGCGGTCGACGCCGCGCTGAAGCGCGCGGGCCGTCTCGCCGCCGGCTGGATGAGCCGCAGCGCCACCGACCTGACCAAGATTCACGAACAGATCGGGATCGTGCGCGACGCCGCCGAGAAGGGCGGCAAGGATCCGGACGCCGTCCGCGTCGTCGTACGCGGGGTCGTACGCGCCGGTCAGGAGGTGCGGGACGACGCGGGAGAGCGCAAGCGGCTGTCCGGGTCGTATGAGCAGATCCGCGAGGACGCGGCCTGGCTCGGCGAGCAGGGCGTCACCGAGCTGTACTACGACCTGAACTGGGATCCGCTCGTCGGCTCGCCCGAGGTCACCGCCGAGTCGGCGACCGAGCGCGCCAAGGAGATCCTCGAGGCGCTCGCGCCCTGACTGAGAGCCCACGCGGACAGGGCGCGCGTAGCGAACGCCGCGCAGTAGCGCAGTCCCTGTCCGCGTGGGCTCTTACTCCGCCTCGGCTGCGGCCCGCGCCGCGTGCGGAAGCGCCTCGGCGATGCGGCCCAGCGCCGCGTCGTCGTGCGCCGCCGAGAGGAACCACGCCTCGTACGCGGACGGCGGGAGGTACACGCCGTGGTCGAGAGCGGCGTGGAAGAACGCCGCGTAGCGGCGGGTGTCCTGCCGCTGCGCGCCGTCGAAGTCGCGGACCCTCCCCGGTGCGAAGAAGATCGAGAACAGGTTGCCGGCGACCTGCAGCCGGTGCTCCACGCCCTCCTTGGTGAGGGCGTCCGACGCCAGCTCGGCCACCGTGGCCGCGGCGCTGTCGATCCGGGCGTAGACCTCGTCGGTCGCGCCCTTCAGGGTGGCGAGACCGGCGGCGGTGGCCAGGGGGTTTCCCGACAGCGTGCCCGCCTGGTACACCGGGCCCGCCGGGGCGAGCCTGGACATGATCTCGGCCCGGCCGCCGAACGCCGCGGCGGGCAGCCCGCCGCCCATGACCTTGCCGAACGTGCACAGGTCACCGGCCACGCCGTCGATGCCGTACCAGCCGGACCGGGACACCCGGAAGCCGGTCAGCACCTCATCCATGATCAGCAACGCGCCGTACTGCACGCAGATCGCCTTGAGCCGGAGGTTGAAGTCATCGAGCGGCGGCACGATGCCCATGTTGGCCGGGCACGCCTCGGTGATCACGCAGGCGATCCGATCGCCCTGCTCGGCGAACACCTGCTCGACCGCGGCGAGGTCGTTGTAGCCGAGCACGATCGTGTCGGCGGTGGCCGCGCCGGTGACGCCGGGCGAGTCCGGCAGGCCGAACGTCGCGACGCCCGACCCTGCCGCGGCGAGCAGCCCGTCGGAGTGGCCGTGGTAGCAGCCGGCGAACTTCACGATCTTGGAGCGGCCGGTGAAGCCGCGGGCCAGCCTGATCGCGGACATGGTCGCCTCGGTACCCGAGCTGACGAGGCGCACCTGCTCCACCGGGGTACGCGCGACGATCTCCTCGGCGAGCGTGACCTCACCCTCGGTCGGCGTGCCGTAGGAGGTGCCGAGCGCGGCGGCCCGCTGCACGGCCTCGACCACGGCCGGATGCGCGTGGCCGAGGATCATCGGCCCCCACGAGCAGATCAGGTCGACGTACGCGTTGCCGTCGGCGTCGGTGAGGTACGGGCCACGGGCGGAGGCGATGAACCGGGGGGTGCCGCCGACGGCGCCGAAGGCGCGCACGGGGGAGTTCACCCCGCCGGGTATGACCGCGCCGGCCCGCTCGAACAACGCTTGGGAGATCTGGTCCGAAGTCACGCCTTCGAGTCTTCCAGACCTCACGCGCACACGTCCGCGAGGATCTCCAGAACGCGCACGGGGTCGGGCAGCGCCGCGTTCTCGGGGAAGTTGATCCAGGTCACGCGGCGGCCGAGGGGCAGCACCGACGGCGGCGCGACCACGTAGCTGTCACGGCAGTGCCAGCGCATCCCGGGGGTCTCGACGACACTCTCGGGGACGGTGTCCAGATGGCAGGACCACCATTCGTCCTCGTCGACCGGCGCGCCACGGGTGGCGACGAAGAACAGATAGCGCTCGTCACCCATCGCGGCCACCGGGCCGACGGGCACACGGTCGCGGTCCATGCGGGTCAGCGCGAGCCGTCCCGCCGACGCCGGAACATCGAAGACGTCGAAGACCCGGCCGGTCGGCAGGATGATGTTGGCCGCCGGGTCGGCCGCCCACCACTGGCCGACGCGGTCCGCGTCGATCGTGGCCTGCAACTGCCACACCTGCGACGACGGGTGCGCACCCGGAGACGGACAGCCGATGCGGTCACACGAGCAGGCCCGCGTGCCGTCGGTGGTCGAATGCGCGCCGGGACAACATGGCCAGCCGAGGGCCGCGTACTCCTGAGCCGCGGCCCCCATTTGCACTTTTTGACGCTTTGTGACAGATGTTTCCAACATGTCCGCTCCCCCTCCACCCTCTTACCACCGATGATGGCGCGCCGGCAGGCGGCGGATCGCAACAACCCCGGGATAGCGGCGAACACGTGACCTGTCCGTCGTGGGGCACCAGCGTTTCATAGCGGCTTAAGAGTGACGTGATAGGGGTCGGGGACAGGATGGGCACAACGCTATGAGTTCGGGTCGCACGGAGGCCGGCCCGGCCTCTCAGCGGTCGTTCGCGCTCTCCGTCAGTGCGCGAGCGAGCGCGCGACCTCCGTGGCCCAGTAGGTCAGGATGATGTCCGCGCCCGCGCGGCGGATCGAGGTCAGGGTCTCGTCGATGATGCGCCGCCGGTCCACCCAGCCCTGGGCCGCCGCCGCCTCGACCATGGCGTACTCGCCACTGACCTGGTAGGCCGCCACCGGCACGTGCACGGAGTCACGGACCCGCCGGACGATGTCGAGGTAGGTCATCGCCGGCTTGACCAGCACTATGTCGGCACCCTCGTCGATGTCCAGGGCGACCTCGCGCATGGCCTCCTCGGCGTTGGCCGGGTCCTGCTGGTACGCCGACCGGTCGCCGAACCGCGGTGCGCACTCGGCAGCCTCACGGAAGGGCCCGTAGAAGGCCGAGGCGTACTTCGCGGCGTAGGCCATGATCGACACGCCGGAGTAGCCGGCGCTGTCGAGGGCGGAGCGGATCGCCGCCACCTGCCCGTCCATCATTCCGCTCGGCGCGACGACCTCGGCGCCCGCCGCGGCCTGTGCCGCCGCGATCGAGGCGTACCGCTCCAGCGTCAGGTCGTTGTCCACCTCACCGGAGGAGGTGAGGATGCCGCAGTGCCCGTGGTCGGTGTACTCGTCGAGGCAGAGGTCGGCCATCAGCACCGTCGCGCCGCCGACCTCCGATGACAGGTCGCGCAGGGCTTTCTGCACGATCCCGGCGGGATCGTCGGCGCCCGAGCCACGGCCGTCCTTGACGGCCGGGATGCCGAACAGTATCAGCCCGCCGACTCCGGCCTCGGCCGCCTCGTGCGCGGCCTTGCGCAGGGTGTCCCGCGTGTGCTGCACGACGCCCGGCATCGAGCTGATCGGCTGGGGCTCGGCGATGCCCTCCTTGACGAACAGCGGCTGCACGAGATCACTCGGCCGCACCTGGGCCTCGGCGACCAGCCGGCGCATCGCGGGGGTGCGGCGGAGCCGCCGGGGACGTACGACAGGGAACTGCGCGGACACGTGCGGCAACCTTCTCTCGAGCGGCTACTTGCGGCGACGCGCTCCACGTCGCATCTCGCTGGGCTTGCGAAGCGGATCACCGGCCTCGACCTGAGCGGCCCGGCGGTTCGCACCGTACTCCGAAAGCGCCTCCGCGAGGGCGCTCGCCGACGGTTTGTCCGCCATGACGTCCACGCGCAGGCCGTACTCCTTCGCCGTCTCGGCGGTCTGCGGGCCGATCACAGCGATGACCGTCACGTTGTGCGGCTTGCCGGCGATACCGATGAGGTTGCGCACCGTCGAGGACGACGTGAAGAGCACGGCGTCGAAGCCGCCGCCCTTGATCGCCTCACGGATAGGCTGCGGCGGCGGCGCGGCGCGTACGGTCCGGTAGGCCGTGACGTCGTCGCACTCCCAGCCCAGCTCGGTCAGGCCGGCCACCAGCGTCTCGGTGGCGATGTCGGCACGCGGCAGCAGGACGCGGTTGATCGGGTCCAGGTCCTTGTCGTACGGCGGCCAGACCTCCAGCAGCCCTTCGGAGGACTGCTGGTCGGCGGGCATCAGGTCGGGCCGTACGCCGAACTCAACCAGCGACGCCGCGGTCTGGTCGCCGACCGCGGCGACCTTCAGCCCGGCGAAGGCGCGGGCGTCGAGGCCGTACTGCTCGAACCTCTCGCGCACCGCGCGCACCGCGTTGGTGGAGGTGAAGACGACCCATTCGTAACGCCCGGTGACCAAACCCTTGACGGCACGTTCCATTTGCTGCGGAGTGCGAGGGGGCTCGACCGAGATCGTCGGCACCTCCTCGGGCACGGCGCCGTACGAACGGAGCTGTTCGGACAGCGACGCGGCCTGCTCCTTGGTCCGCGGCACGAGCACCCGCCAGCCGAACAGCGGCTTGGTCTCGAACCAGGACAGCTTGTCGCGCCAGTTCACGACGTCGCCGACCACGATCACGAAGGGCGCGTCGAGATGCTTGGTGTCCGGGCCGACCCGGGCGAGCGTGGAGGCCACGGTGTACTGCTCGGTCGTGGTGCCCATGGAGGTGACCGCGACCGGGGTGGAATCGGGACGGCCCGAGGCGATCAGGCCCTTGGCCACCTCACCGATGGTGTTCTCGGCACCGATGATCACGAGCGTGGCCGCGCCGGTGTAGGCGCTCCAGTCGACGCCGCCCTCCTGCGCGTCGACCACCATGACGTCGCGGTGCTTGCCGTCGGTCAGCGGGATGCCGGTGTAGGCGGGCACTCCGGTGACGGCCGAGATGCCAGGGACGATCTCGAACTGCACCCGTCCCTTGGCGCAGGCCTTGGCCTCATCGGCCATCGGGGACCCGATCCCCGGATCACCGAGGAACACCCGGGCCACGAGCTTGCCCGAACGGGCCAGCGTCACCGGGTTGACCGCGCCGGGCGCGAGGACCTCGGCGCCGGGGTTGAAGTACTGGTGGAACAGCGAGGCCGTCGCCTCGTGCACCACGATGACGTCGGCCGCGCCGAGCAGTCGTATGGCCCTCAGCGTTAGCAGCTCGGGGTCTCCCGGGCCGACACCGACAAAGGCCACTCTGCCCGGCCGGCCGGACGGCTTCCTGGCCGGCCGGGCCGTGCCGCTCGAGGCGGCCGGGCTCTTGCTCGCGGGGCTCAAGATGTGCGCTCCCCCATCAACTGGTCGGCCCCCTCGGCGATCATCCGGGCCGCGAGATCGCGTCCCAGGCGCTCGGCCGTTTCCGGGTGGCCGCTTCTGGACAATCGGACCTGCCGTTCACCGTCGTACCCGGCAACGACGCCGATCAGATGCAGTGTTCGGTCTTCCAACGCAGCGTATGCGCCCACGGGAGCCGAACAGCCCGCCTCGAGCCCGGCGAGCAGGGCACGCTCAGCCGTGACGGCGGCCCGGCTGGCGGGGTCGTCAAGCGTCGCGAGGATCTCGATCAGGTCGGTGCGGTCCGCCCGGCATTCGACCGCCAGGGCGCCCTGGCCGGGCGCCGGCAGCATCTGCTCCGGGTCGAACACCTCCGACACCGCCTCCACCCGGTCGATCCGCACCAGGCCCGAGTAGGCGAGCACGATCGCGTCGAGCTTCCCCTCGGTCACCTTGCGCAGCCGGGTGTCGGCGTTACCGCGGATCGGCACCACGTCCACGTCGTGCCGGAGCCCGCGCAGAAGTGCCATCCGCCGCGGCGAGCCGGTGCCGATGCGCGCACCGCGCGGCAGATCGGCCAGCTTGGCCGTCCCGCACAGGGCGTCGCGCGGGTCGTCGCGCGCGGGCACGGCGGCGAGCGTGATGCCCTCGGCCGGCAGCGTCGGCAGGTCCTTCAGCGAGTGCACGGCGAAGTCCACCTCGCCGCTGAGCACCTTTTCGCGCAGCCCGCTGACGAAGACGCCGGTGCCGCCGATCTGGGCGAGGTTGGCCTTGGAGACATCGCCTTCGGTGGTCACGCCGACGAGTTCGACCTCGTGACCGGTACGGGCGGTGAGCGCGTCGGCGACGAACCCCGACTGCGTCATCGCCATCAGGCTCCGCCGCGTACCCAGCGTGAATTTCACAGGACGTCCTCCGCTCGGATGACGGCCTCGGGCGCCTTGGGGTCGAGATCGAACAGCTCCCGCAGCGCCTCGGTGTAGGTGTCGCCGTCCGGCGAGGCCGCCAGCTCCTTGACGCGTACGGTCGGAGCGTGCAGCAGCTTGTCCACCACGCGGCGCACCGTCTGGGCGACCTCCTCGCGCGCCTTGTCGTCCAGTCCGGGCAGCCGGCCGCCCAGCCGGCCCAGCTCGGAGTCGACCACCTCGGCCGCCTTGCTGCGCAGCGCCACCACGGTGGGCGCGACGGTGGCCGCGATCAGTCCGAGCTGGAACGTCTGGACCTCCTCGCAGACGATCCGGCGTACGGCCTCGGTGTCGGACGCGGCCGGCGCGTCATCGGCGTCGCGAAGGTCGTCCAGGGCGACCAGGGTGACGCCCGGCAGCTCGCGTACGGCGGGGTCGACGTCGTGCGGCAGCGCCAGGTCCAGCAGGAAGACCGGACCCTGGATCATGTCGGGCGTGATCACAAGCCCGATGGCGCCGGTGCAGGAGACGACGATGTCGGCCTCGGCCAGAGCGGACGGCAGGTCGGCGAGCTCGATCGCGCGGGCCGGGACCTCCGCCGAGCGCGCCAGGTGCAGACCGCGCTCGTGGGTGCGGTTGGCGATCACGACCTCGCCGATGCCTTCGCGGGCGAGCGTGGCGACGGCCAGAGCGCTCATCGAGCCGGCGCCGACGACCAGCGCCCGCCGGCCCTCCAGAGAGCCGGCCCGGCCCAGCCCGACGCTGACCAGCGACGCGCCCGCCCGGTCGATGCCGGTCTCGTTGCGTGCGCGCTTGCCGACCCGCAGCGCCTGCTGGACGACCTCGTTCAGGGCCCGGTCGACGGTGCCGTTCGCCTGACCGATCTTGAGCGCGGTGCGGAGCTGGCCGGCGATCTGCCCCTCACCGATGACCATCGAGTCGAGACCGCACGCCACCGAGAAGACGTGCTGGACCGCGCGTTCTTCGTAGTGGACGTAGAGGTGCCGCGACAGCTCGTCCAGCGGCACGCCCGAATGCCGCGACAGCAGCTCGGAGATCGAGGACACCCCGGCGTGGAACTTCTCGACGTCGGCGTAGACCTCGAGCCGGTTGCACGTGGCGACGACGAGGGCGCCGGTGACGCTGGGGGTCTGGTGCACGTCGTGCAGCAGCTTGGCGAGTTCGTCCGCGGTGACCGCGGTGCGCTCGAGCAGCGTGACGGGGGCACTGCGGTGACTCAGCCCGACGACAAGGATGCTCATGCGGCCTCCTTGGTCGGGAGAGCGACCAGGGCACGGTGCTCGCTGCGCTCACTCATGCGCCCACCTCGCCCGAAGACACCGAGCAGCCTTCGGGGGGCCATGCTCTCTTGGCTGCTGACGTGCTCGTTCGGCTCATGGGCCTTCTACCGCCTCGAGGTACTCCTGTTCCACGCCGCTCGGGCCACCGGCCTTGCGCTGCTCGTGGAACGCGAGGATTTGTAGCTCAATCGACAGGTCGACCTTACGCACGTCGACACCGTCCGGCACGGAGAGTACGACAGGGGCGAAGTTGAGAATGCTCGTCACTCCCGATGCCACCACTCTGTCGCACACTGCCTGTGCCGCGGCCGCGGGTACGGCCAGAACGGCTATTGATATCCCATTATCCTTGATGACCATTTCGAGATCGTCGATGTGCTCGACTGTCAGGCCCGAAATCAGCTCACCGACGATGCCGGGCTCGGCGTCCAGCAGCGCCGCCATGCGGAATCCGCGCGAGGCGAAGCCGCCGTATCCCGACAGCGCGCGTCCGAGGTTACCGATGCCGACGATGGCGACCGCCCAGTCCTGGGTGAGGCCGAGCTCGCGGGAGATCTGGTAGACGAGATATTCCACCTCGTATCCCACGCCACGCGTGCCGTAGGAGCCCAGATGCGACAGGTCCTTGCGGAGCTTGGCGGAGTTGACTCCGGCGGCGGCGGCGAGCTCTTCGGAAGAGACGGTGGCGACGCCGCGTTCGGCCAGAACGTGCAGTGCACGGAGATAGACCGGCAGCCGGGCCACAGTCGCCTCTGGGATGCCGCGATTCCGGTCACCGAGCGTCGATCGACGTGTCACGGGCCTGCTTTTCAGGGGTTTCGACACGCGGCCGGTCCCGTATGGTCCCTGGGCCACACGGCGAACCAACCGCCTGGACTCAATCCAGGTTAAGCCCTTGTGAACACACGCACAAAGTCGGGAACCCCGGCCGCGCGACCATCATCGGCCTCTCGGGGCGCGGATTCCCCTGCTCATACGGGTCTCCGCAGAGGTGCACATGTCTTTCAAGTCGTTCTCATCCGGATCGCGATGTGACCGAACTGACACCGGCGCGCCGTTACGCGGGCACTGAGGGCCTGCCTCGAAGTCCCGCTGTCCAACTGCGCGGCGCCCAGGCGGCGCCTCGCCGCGCTGTCCCCACCGATCGCTACGGGTGGGACTTCGAGACGGGTCCGGCCGTTGCGAGTCAGCCGGTCAGGGCGGCGCGCAGGCGGCTCTCGTCGACTCTCCAGAAGTCGTGCTGGACACCGTCGACGAACGTGACCGGAATCTGATCCCAGTAAAGCCGGGTGTCCTCCTCGGACGCGGTGATGTCGCGTTCCTCCCAGGTCACTCCGAGCTCACCGGCCACTTTGGTGACCACCGCGCGTGCTTCGTCGCACAGGTGACAGCCCGGCTTGCCGAGCAGGAGGATGCGTGCCGTGTCTTCAGGCATGCGGCCAGCGTACGGGGTGTCCGGGGCCTGGCCCCTGCCCGTGACCCTGCCCCGGAACCGGGCCTGGCCCCTGCCTCGGAACCGGGCCTGGCCCCTGACCCGGGTCTGGCCCCTGCCCTGGGCCGTCGGCGCGGGGTGCCTCCGGCTGTGCGATGTTCCCGGCGCTGACCGTCAGCTCGATCACGTTGGTGCCGCTGACGTGCGCCCGTGCCTCGCGTGCGAACCGCTGGACGTGCGGCTGCCGGGTGTGCGCCTCGACGGAGTTCGCGTCGCGGAACAGCTGGTAGAACAACCGCTGGTCGGGCGCGTTGTCCACGGTGTGGCAGGCGTAGACGAGCGTGCCTGGCTCGGCCTGGCGTACGGCGTGCGCGACCTCGGCCGCCAGCCGGTCGAAGGCGTCCCCGTGCCCGTCGAACAGGGTGTAGATCATGATGCGGCCGTACTGGCCCATGAACGCCGGAAACTGTCCCATCGGCGCCGGGGCCGCGGCCGGGGGCGGCGCGAACGACGGCTGCCCCTCGCGCCCGTACGCCGGGCGGTCGTAGCCGCCCGTGTGCTGGGGGTTCTGCGGGCCGGGGTGCTGGGGTCCCGTCTGCTGGGGGCCTGTCTGGTGGGGACCGGGATTCGGCCGCCGGGATTGCGGGCCGCTGTTGTAGCGCCCGTCCTCGTCGTACTGCTGCTTGCGAAAGCGCGACATGTCCTCGTACGGCTCCGGTTCTTCGTCATCATGGTCGTGCGGCCGGCCCGGCTGGAGCCGGGTGGCACCGAACCACACAAGGGTGGCGGCCCCGCCCAGCACCAGTGGCGCGAGCGGGCCGGGAAGGAGACTGCGCATCGCGGCGACCGTCAGCACTCCGGCGAGCGCGACCATGGCGAGAGTCACCATGGCCTCGGCCGCCTGCCGGTCGCGCCTGTTGCTGCGCACCGCGGTGACCGCGACACACGAGACGAGGGAGACGACGGCGAAGATGTGCGCCCCGTCGAGCACCAGGCCGGGCAGCGCCGAATAGTGGCCGGTCACCTTCGGCAGCTTCTTGCCGAAGGTGCCGATGATCGGGTCGAGCAGGATGATGACGACGGCCACGATCACGTACGACACCGCGATGAGCCGCGCGGCGAACCGCGCCTGCACCGTACGGGCGATCAGCTCGACGACGCCCAGAGCCAGGGTCAGCGGCGCGATGAGCGACCCGAACAGCTCCATGGAACGCAACAACGCCGGCCCGAAGCCCGCAGCGAAGCCGATCGTCATCGAGACGAGCGTGATCCCCAGGGCGAGGAGGGTGCCGCACCAGGCCAGCAGGTACATACGCCGGTCCGGAAGGGTGCGCGACAACAGCAACCCGGCGCCTCCGAGGGCCGCGAGGGCTGCCAGAAGCGCCAGAGCGACGTTGACCATCGCCCCCCATGGTGCCCGATCGTTCGCCCGGACGGGTAACGAAGAGCCATGGCATAACCGCAAAGAGCGGATAAAGACGACCGTTTACCCTGACATCACCATTGCCAGCTTACTCACCAGTATCTAGCATGTTCCGACACTGCCCGTGATCGCGTCGTTCCCGAGGAGGACTGCATGCGCAGCCTTACCCTCGACCCCCCTGCCCGCATGGGCACCGTGACCACCGGGCACCGGCAGGCCCGCCAGACCATCCCGGCGCAGTGCGCACAGCCCCGGACGTCCCATGCCCAGCCCGCGCAGTCCGTACGGGTGCGGCCGGCACAGGACGGACAGGCGCCGGCCGACCCGGCCAGGGAAGAGCTGCGCGACGTCGTCCTGCGCGCCCGCGACGGCGAGTCGGACGCTTTCGCCGTCCTCTACGACCGCTACGTCGACCTGGTCTACAGGTTCGTCTACTACCGGGTAGGGACGCACGCGCTGGCCGAGGACCTGACCAGCGAGACGTTCCTGCGGGCGCTGCGGCGGATGAGCCTGTTCACCTGGCAGGGCAAGGACTTCGGCGCCTGGCTGGTCACCATCGCGCGCAACATCGTCCTCGACCACTTCAAGTCCAGCCGCTACCGCCTGGAGATCTGCACGGCGGAGCTGCTGGAGACCGACCGGTGGGAGGAGGGCCCCGAGAGCGCCGTACTCGACTCCTTCACCCACCGGGCCCTGTTCTCAGCCGTCCGCCAGCTCGGGTCCGAGCAGAGGGAGTGCGTGGTCCTGCGCTTCCTGCACGGTCTGTCCGTGGCCGAGACCGCCGAGGTCATGGGCAAGAACACCGGCGCCATCAAGGCACTGCAGTACCGCGCGACCAGGTCGCTGGCCCGCGTCTTCCCCTCCGACATTCGCTGAGACGTCCCCAGCTCAGCGCTGAGTAACGCCCGCTCGCTGAAGAGCCCGATCCACAGGTCATGATCATTGCTCGCCCTCCAAGTCGCGCCGTGCGTCGACGAATCGGGCTGTCAGGTACAACTCGTGACACCTCTCCGGTCGTTCGTCCGGCGGCATAACGCACCGGATCGGAGCGGCGACGCGCCGCGTACGGACCTGCCTGATCGCGGCGGGCGATTGCTCGTTAGTCTCGTCTGCATGCGTCGACTGTGGCCATGGAGCGATGACGACCAGGTTGCCGACGAACTCGCGGGAGAGGCCGCTGCCGCGGCCGCCTCTCCGGACGCGGAGCCGATCGTCCCGGACCCGAACGCCGCGGCGTTCTTCGACGTCGACAACACCCTGATCCGGGGCGCCTCGATCTACCACTTCGCGCGCGGCCTGGCCGCGCGCAAGCTGTTCACCTTCCGCGACCTCGCGATGTTCGCGCTGGGCCAGGTCTCCTTCCGGATGCGCGGTGCGGAGAACGCCGAGCACATCAGCACGGCACGCGAGGCGGCCCTGGCGTTCGTGGCCGGCCGTCGCGTCGAGGAGCTGGTCAGCCTCTGCGAGGAGATCTACGACGACAAGATGGCCGATCGCATCTGGCACGGCACGCGGTCGCTCGCCCTCAAGCATCTCGATGCCGGTCAGCAGGTGTGGCTGGTCACCGCGACCCCCGTCGAGCTGGCCCGCATCATCTCCCACCGGCTCGGCCTGACCGGTGCGCTCGGCACGGTCGCCGAGACCGAGAACGGCGTGTACACCGGACGGCTGGTCGGCCACCTGCTGCACGGCCCGGCCAAGGCGGGCGCGGTCCGCGCCCTGGCGAGGAACGAGGGCCTCGACCTGTCCCGCTGCGCCGCGTACAGCGACTCCTACAACGACCTGCCGATGCTCACCACGGTCGGCCACCCGCACGCGGTCAACCCGGACGGCGACCTACGCGACCACGCACGCGAACACGGCTGGCCGGTGCACGACTTCCGCACCGGGCGGAAGGTGACGATGGTCGCCCTGCCGGCCGCCGCCGGCACCGGTGCCCTGGTCGGCGGCGTCGCCGCCGGGGTGGCACTGCGCCGCCACCACCGCAACCGCTGACCACGCGCACCGACGGCACGACAGGTTGCCCGGCGCCCCTCAGTCACACGTGGAAACCGGTGCGGCGGCCGGGACGGGCCCGGCCGCCGCGACGGGATCAGCCGTTGAGCAGGCGGAGCATCTGCTCCGGGTACCGCTCGCCGGAGACGGGGAGCTCGAGCTCTGACAGCTCCTCGGCCGTCAGCTCGACCGAGGTCGCCGCGAGGTTCTCCTCCAGCCGGGTACGGCGCTTGGTGCCCGGGATCGGCACGACGTCGTCGCCCTGGTGCAGGAGCCACGCCAGCGCGAGCTGTGCCGCGGTGATGCCCTTGCGTTCGGCCATCGCCCGGACCGCCTCGGCGGCCTTGAGGTTCAGCTCGAAGTTCGCACCCTGGAAGCGCGGGTCGTTGCGCCGGTAGTCATCGGCCGGGTAGTCCTCCGCGCGGCGGGCGTCGCCGGTGAGGAAGCCGCGGCCGAGCGGGGAGTACGGCACCAGGCCGATGCCCAGCTCGCGCAGGGTCGGCAGGACCTCGGCCTCCAGACCCCGCTCCCACAGCGAGTACTCCGACTGCAGCGCCGAGACCGGGAAGGTGGCGTGCGCCCGGCGGATCGTGGCGGCGGACGCCTCGGACATGCCGAAGTAACGCACCTTGCCGGCCCCCACCAGCTCACCGACCGTGCCGGCGACGTCCTCGATCGGCACGTCCGGGTCCACGCGGTGCTGGTAGAGCAGGTCCACGTGATCGGTGTCGAGCCGCTGCAGCATCTGGTCGAGCACCTCGCGGATGTGCTCCGGCCGGCTGTTCAAACCGCGGCGCTCCCCCGACGGCAGGATGCCCATGCCGAACTTCGTCGCCAGCACCACCTGGTCGCGGCGGCCCTGGAGCGCGCGACCGAGGAGCTTTTCGTTCTCGAACGGGCCGTACGCCTCGGCGGTGTCGAGGAAGTCGCAGCCGAGCTCGATCGCCCGGTGGATGGTGGCGATCGACTCGTCGTCGTCGGGCGTGCCGTACGCCCAGGACATACCCATGCAGCCCAGGCCGAGCGCCGAGGTGCGCAGGCCCTGCTGTCCCAGTGTTCTCTTCTCCATGCACACCAGGTTGCACCTTCGAGCGCGCTCTAGGTCAAGCGCGGAAGAACGCGGGGCCTCGTCGCCGGAGAAGGTCGTACAGCATGTTCTGGATCGTCTCGCGTACCTGGTCGGTCAGGTTGAAGACGGTCATGTGATCGTCGGCCTGCGCGGGGTCGTACTCATCGGTGCGGATCGGCTCGCCGAAGGCGATCATCCACTTGGACGGCAGCGGCACCAGGCCCAGCAGCCCGAAGTGCGGCCAGGTCAGGGTCACCGGGAAATACGGCAGGCCGAGCAGCCGGGCCAGCGGCTTGAGGTCCGCGAGCTTCGGATAGATCTCCTCGGCGCCGACGATCGCGCACGGGATGATGGGCACCTGCGCGCGCAGCGCGGTCGCCACGAACCCGCCGCGGCCGAACCGCTGCAGTTTGTAGCGCTCGCTGAACGGTTTGCCCACGCCCTTGAAGCCTTCGGGGAACACCCCGACCAACTGGTTCTTGGCGAGCAGCCGGGAGGCGTCGGCCTGGCAGGCGAGCGTGTGCCCGCTCTTGCGTGCCAGGTGGGCCAGCACCGGGATCTGGTAGACGAGGTCGGCGCCGAGCAGCCGGAGGTTTCGCTGCGCGGGGTGGTGGTCGTGCAGGCCGACCTGCAGCATCACGCCGTCGATCGGCAGCGTGCCGGAGTGGTTGCCGACGACCAGCGCGGGCCCGGTGCTCGGGACGTTGTCCAGGCCGATCATCTCGGCGCGGAACCAGCGCTCATAGAGCGGCCGCAGCGCCGGCAGCAGCACGCCCTCGTTGAGCTCGGGGTCGAAGCCGAACTCGTCGACCTCGTACTCCCCGCCCAGCCGGCGGCGGAGGAATCGCAGGACGGAAGCGACCTTGTCGTCCAAACCACTCTGTTCTTGGGCGAGACGATCCGCGGCGTCGGTGTTGAGGGGGATGACTTGCGCTTCTGGCTGCATTTCCGGTCTCGCCTCCTCCGCGGGGTCGTGACTCACCTCTTGCCCCCTACCGCGCTGGTCAACCGATCAAAGAGACTGATGGGCAGACCATGACCGAGACCTTGCGAATCGGCGAAATCGGCAAAGGCTTCGTCCGAGCTGTATTTCGGACGCCACGAAAGCTCCGCGGCCAACTGATCGGTGTCGAGGACCCGGCCGTACGTCAGCCAGCGGAGCAACTCGGGCGAGAAGCCCTTCAGCCCGCCCAACCTACGGCCGACGTCGCCCAGCGTCTGCACGGCCGGTGCCGGGAGACGCAGGATCGGACGGCCGGCCCGCCGCAGTGCCTGCGAGAGGAGCACGACGCCGTCGCCGGCCACGTTGAACGTGCCGGGGTGATCCTCGACCGCCATGCGGCGCAGCACCTCGACACCGTCGTCCTCGTGGATGAACTGAAGCCGCGGATCGAAACCGAGCACCGTCGCCGCCACCGGCATGTGGAAGTACCGGCTGAGCGGTGAGTCGACGTGCGGTCCGAGGAAGTTCGCGAAACGCAGCACGGATACGGTCAGGTCGGAACGCCGCCGGGCCAGGCCACGGACGTACCCCTCGACCTCGACCGCGTCCTTGGCATAACCGGACGACGGCGGCAGCACCGGCTCGTCGGTCTCGCTGAAGACGGCCGGGTCGTGCCCGGATGAGCCGTAGACCGCCGCGGACGAGCGGACCACGACCTTGCGCATGGCGGCCGACCGCTGGCAGGCGGCAAGCAGCTGCATCGTGCCGATGACGTTGAGCTCTTTGGTCTTCATCCGCGCCGCGGACGTCATCGTCACGAGATTGAGGTGCACGACCGTGTCGACCTCGGCCGCGTTAATGATCTTGGCGATGCTCGGTGTACGGATGTCGATACGAACGAACTCCGTGCGCCCAAGCGGCATCGTGGGCGCGACGGTATCCACGCCGATGACCCGCGCAATGCTGGGATCGGCCTGGAGAGTGTCCGCGACCCGTGCCCCGAGGAAACGCGAAACGCCGGTGACCAGGACTACCCGGGCCGTACCTGAGGTGCGTGATCCGCTCGCCGAGGGACGCATGGTTGACACGATGCCCCACAGCCCTTACGGCTACCTCAACTCGACGTTACTTCTTGTTACGGCGCTGGACCCTGGTCTTCTTCAGCAGCTTGCGGTGCTTCTTCTTGGCCATGCGCTTACGACGCTTCTTGATGACAGAGCCCACGAAACCCTCACTAGGTGATCGGCAGGAGACAGGCGATCAGCACCCTTGGCGGGCACAGCCCGAAGTCCCAAGGGTACCGCCGCCGGCACGCCCATCGTTCGCGGGCTCGGCAACCCCCGTGCGGTCCGGGGATCAGCCCGCTTCGATGAACGCGTCTCGCAGATAGTCGTGGACAGCCTGCTCCGGTACGCGGAACGAACGTCCCACGCGAATTGCCGGTAGTTCTCCTGAGTGAACGAGGCGGTATACGGTCATCTTGGACACCCGCATCACCGCAGCCACCTCGGCCACAGTCAGGAACCTGACCTCGCTGAGAGGTCGCTCGCCTGAGCTCATCGGACGCCCTCTTCCACACGCCGCGCGTCAGACCTTTGCGGTGACTTTGATCACGGCCGTGTACTTTCTCCAGCGTAAATCGTGAATCTGTAGTCGCAAGAGGGGAGTTCAATCAATCAGGCCCGAACGTGCCAAAAGATACACAGTGAGCGGCGTGTAGTAGTGCGGCGGCACGTTGTCGTCCAGTGGTACGACGACGTGGACCTTGCCTTCCGCCTCCCCCGCGAACAGCGCCGGATCATTGCAGTCGGCGAACCCGACCGTTGCGACGCCCGCCTGCCCGGCGGCCCCCGCCCAACCGTGGTCCGCGATGGCCAGATCCGGCCATACCCCCGAGTTTACTCTGACTTCTTCCAGTATCGCTCGCATCGGATGTGGGTCGTGTGTATGGTGCAGCCCTCCGCCCCCAGAGAGCACGGCTACATCGTCGATGTAGCGGATCTGCCGGATCCGCGGTCCCTCGGGCGTGTCGACCTCGTACGACCATCCGGCCGCCGGTGTGAGCACCCGGCAACCGCGTTCGCGCAGCTCGCGGGCGACGGCCAGATAGACCGGCAGCAGGCCGGCGGGATGCCCGGTGGCGAGCAGCACGGTCTCCTGGCGCGCCGCCGCCTCGCCGATCCGCTCACCCATCGCGTCCAGCGCGTCGATCGTCAGGTCCGGGTCGATCGTGTCGTCGCCGTAGAGATGGGAGGTGTCCGGGTCGATCCCGCACCTCTTGACCATCAGCGCGAAGATGTCCTCGAAGGTCCACTCACGCTCCAGCTCCAGGCCGAACTGGTAGTACGGCCGGCCCGCCGCCATCCGCCGGTAGTGCAGGAGGTTGGTCTGCCGGGGGGTCGCCACCTCGCCGGCGATGAGCGTGCGCATGAGATGGGCGCGCAGCTCCGCACGCGTGGGCACCTCATCCGGCCGAGGCCGAGCGCTCACTGCAGCGGGTCCAGGCCGTGCTCCGGGAACACCGCGTTCCGTGTCGCCAGCACCGCCCGATCCACCGGATTCGCCGGGTCGTACCCGCTCGCCCACGTCCATACCTCCACGCTCGCTCCGTCACCCGATAGGTCGGTCATGCGCTCGGGGGCGCGCGCCCCGGTACGTTCGCGCACGTAGTCACGCCAGGTCTGCGGAGTGAGCGTCTCCGGGGCGATCGGCTTCTCCGACGCCTCGGCCAGCAGGTGGGTCCACGCTCGCGGCACCACCTGGACCAGCTCGTAGCCACCGCCGCCGACGAGGATCCAGCGGCCGCCGGCCGTCTCGTGGGCCAGCCGGTGCAGCGCGTGGTACGCGGTGCGCTGCCCGTCCACGCTGAGCCTCAGGTGGGCGAGGGGATCCAGCTCGTGGCTGTCACAGCCCTGCTGCGTCACCAGCACGTCCGGCGCGAACGCCCGCAGCAGCGGCGGGACGACCGCGTCGAAGGCACGCAGCCAGTGCTTGTCGTCGGTGCCCGGTGGCAGCGCCACGTTGACCGAGGTGCCCTCGGCCCCGGTCTCCTGGGGCAGGCCGGTGCCGGGGAACAACGTCCGCGGTGTCTCATGCAGGCTGATCGTGAGCACCCGCGGGTCGTCGTAGAAGGCCGCCTGGACACCGTCGCCGTGGTGGACGTCCACATCGACGTACGCGACCTTGCGCGCGCCCTGCTCCAGCAGCCAGGCGATCGCGATGGCCGGATCGTTGTAGACGCAGAACCCCGACGCGGCACCGCGCATCGCGTGGTGCAGTC
The DNA here is from genome assembly GCA_035643735.1 of Actinoallomurus sp. GTDB lineage: Bacteria > Actinomycetota > Actinomycetes > Streptosporangiales > Streptosporangiaceae > Actinoallomurus. Next base: position 20,660 of record DASQPY010000560.1, read on the forward strand.
CGCCGGCGATGTTGGCGGCGTGCACCGTTGTACCGCTCCACACGGCGCGCGCGGCGGCCACCGTCGCGCCCGCGACCAGCGCCGACGCGTCGTGCATGCCAGGGAAGACCGGGTTGTCGGCCAGGCCGATGCCGCGCGCCGGGTCGATCCGCTCGGCGCGTACGGCGTCGATGTAGGCGGGGTCGTGGACGAGCCGCAGCAGGGCCTCGTCGGCCGGCTCGAACGCTTCGAGTGACACGCCGGGAGTGTCGAAGACCCCGAGGTCGCGGGCGAGCGCCATGGTGAGGTCGACGCGTACGGGGTTCATCGGGTGCTCGGGGCCGAAGTCATACGACGTCAGGCGCTCGTCCCAGAAGACCTGGAGCGAGGGTGTCGTGCCGGCCGGATCGATCTGCTCGCTCCGTTCGTCCATGTTGGTCACGGTACCGGTAGGCTCCGCGGCCATGGGGCTGGAGATGCGTACCACCTGCGAGCGCTGCGACGAGCCGCTGTTCGCCAACGGCCTGGCGTATATCTGCAGTTACGAATGCACGTTCTGCGCGTCGTGCACGCGGCGGTTGTCCCACAAGTGCCCCAACTGCGCCGGCGAGCTGGCCCGCCGCCCGACGCGCGTCTGAGTCTTCTACGCGCCCGAGCCGGTACGCGGATCCGTACGCAGGATGCTGTACGTCACGCCGTCGCGCCACGCGCCGTCCCGCCAGCCGTACCCGCGCATCACGCCCTCGCGGCTGAAGCCGGCCCTCTCCAACGCCCTGCACTCCGCGACGTTGTCCACCTCGGTGTCGGCCTGGATCCGGTTCACCGTCGTGTGTGCGAAAAGGTAGCGGCTCAGCAGCCGGTGCGCCTCCGTGCCGTACCCGTGGCCGCGCGCCTCCGGCAGCATCGCGATGCCCATGACGAAGCAGTACGAGTTCCGGGTGGTCCGCAGGCGGCCCCAGTTCACGAACCCGAGCCGTTCCTCGCCGCGCGCCACGATCAGGGTGCCGCCCTCGTCGTCGAGCAGGCCGTTCTCGGCCCAGCCGCGGCGATACCGGTACGGGTCGTGCCATCCGAACCAGGCGAACTCCCCAGTCGAGTCCGGATCCTGTGTCAGCCGTTCCAGAACAGCGAGGTCCCCCTCACGGACTGGGCGCAATGTGAGTTCCATCCTCATATCGTGATCATGCAGCACCCGCACGTCCGCCGGTAGGTGATCACCACTACTCGCCGGAAAGCGGTCGGGACGCCGGACCGGACGCCCTACGCCACGGCGGGTTCCTCGTCCCGGAGGTGCTCTTGGCCGATCGTACGGTTGCGGCCGGCGCCCAGGCCGGGCACCAGCAGCACGACGGAGATGACGAGCATGAGCACGGTGGGCACGCTCCAGCCGTCCGTCGCGTCGTGCACCGCCCCGACCGCCAGCGGGCCCAGGGCGGCGATGACGTACCCAAGGCCCTGAGCCATCCCGGACAGCTGGGCCGTCACGTGGGCGTCGGAGGCGCGCAGGCCGATGAACGACAGCGCGACGGCGAACCCGACTCCCTGGCCCAGGCCGAGCACGACGGCCCACGCCCAGATCGCGCCGATCGGGGCCCAGACGACGCCCGCGAAACCGATCAGGCACAGCACGGTGACCAGCACGACGATCGGCCGCTGATCGCGCAGCCGACGGACGATCACCGGGAGGAGCAGGGCGCCGATGGCCTGGAACAGGCTGCTCAGCCCGAACGCGTAGCCTCCGGCGGCCTCGCTCAGCCCACGGTCCTGGCAGATGGTCGGCAGCCAGCCCGACGTGATGTAGGCGAGCATCGACTGCAGGCCCATGAAGCCGGTGACCTGCCAGGCGAGGCGCGACCGCCACACCTGCGGCGAGGCG